>DATICC010000001.1:0-3186 GCA_035457045.1 Woeseiaceae bacterium
GTCCTGCCCACCGGCATGTATGTCGATCGTGCGACCGAGGTGCCTTTCCGCCATCGCTGAACACTCGATGTGCCAACCGGGCCTGCCCCTGCCCCAGGGTGAATCCCAGCCGGGAAGGTCGGAAGTCGACGGCTTCCAGAGCACGAAGTCGTGCGGGGCTCGCTTGTAGGGCGCCACCTCGACGCGTGCGCCGGCGATCATCTCTCGCAAATCGCGCCGCGACAACTGCCCGTAATCCCTGTATGCGGATACGTCGAACAGCACATGGGCTTCCGCCACATAGGCGTGCCCGCTGTCGATCAGCGCGGCAATCATCCGGATCATGTCGTCGATATGCCCGGTAGCGCGTGGCTCGACGTCGGGAGGACGGACGCCGAGCGCCGCCATGTCCTCGTTGTAGGCTTTGATGAACCTCTCGGTGATGGCATCAATGGGTTTGCCCGCCGCGCTGGCCGCGGCATTGATCTTGTCGTCCACGTCCGTGATGTTGCGTGCGAAGATTACCTGGTAACGCCGCCTCAGCACGCGCACGAGCAGGTCGAACACCACCGCCGGGCGAGCGTTTCCGATGTGTGCGTAGTTGTAGACCGTCGGACCGCAGAGGTACATGGTCACGCGCCCGGGCGTCAGGGGCTCGAACGAAACCTTCTCGCCCTTCAGTGTGTCGTGCAGATAGATTGTCATGAGGTTGCAAATGCCGGAGTAACGCCAATGATAGCAACTCCGGCGACTCGCGCGGCGACCCCGTCACCGGCATGCCATATAATGCGCAATACCCTGTCAGCAAGCGCGCGTGGAGATCCAGTGAGCGACCAAGCTATCGAGTTCCAGTCCCGGCAGTCCGTCGAGCAGGTCGAGGAAAGCAAGGACCTGGCTCCGCGTTTCGATGACCACGGCCTCATCGCAGCAGTTACCACCGACGCGAACTCCGGCGAATTGCTCATGCAGGGCTATATGAACGCCGACGCATTGCGGCTGACGATCACCACGGGCGAAGCCCACTACTTCAGCCGCAGCCGCAAGACGATCTGGCACAAGGGAGCCACCAGCGGGCTGGTACAGAAAGTCAGGGAGATGCTGATCGACGACGATCAGGACTGCATCTGGCTCAAGGTCGACGTGACCGGCGGCGCCAGTTGCCACGTCGGATACCGTTCCTGCTTTTATCGCCGGATTCCGCTGGGCGCCAATGCAGGCAGGCCGGTCAGTCTCGAATTCACGGACACCGAGAAAGTGTTCGACCCGGACGTGGTCTACGGAGAGGTGCCGAATCCGACGATACTCTGAACCGGCCCGCAGTGGGCCGGCGCGGATCAGTATCGTCCCTCGGACTTCGGAAGGCGCGCAGCACGGCGTTTCGCGACCACGGTTTGCGGTTCCTGCCGCATGATGGCGCGCGCCTGGAAGGTGTATTCAACTGTGCCAACCAGCCACAGCGTGTAACCGATGAATTCGACCAGCTCCTCCACTGCCAGTTTTACGATGCGCTGGTAATTATCGCCCTGCACCGACTGCCAGAACGGCTCGTGCCCGATGAAAGTTGCACCGATGAAGACGACAACGGCGCCGGCAAAATAAAGTGTCAGGCCGGGCGACGGCCAGACGCGAAACCACGCAATGCGCAGGCGTCGCCAATGCCGATAGCAATAAACAATGACCAGCGCGCTGACGATGGCCATCATCACCTGCCAGAAATTATCCGCGACATACATATCCAGAAAGTAGTCGAGTTCACGCAGCAGGAAAACGAGCGCGGTACCCGAGAACAGGATTGCCACCGGACGTTGCGACGGACAGTTTCGTGCTATCCAGGTTAGCAGCAATCCGCAGATCACCAGGATGAGCGACTGGATGGTTTCGACCGGGGAATACTCGCTCGTACCAAGCATATCCCCTGGCCCGGAAAACACCTGCAGCTCAAGCGCGCCGGGAAAGGAAATCTCGAGGTGGATCAACAATCCCGTGAAGAGTGCGATAGCGATGAAATAGCTGATGTACCTGAGCAGCAACATGTCACATCGCCTGGCGCCGGGCAGTCAAATATACCGCAGTTCCGCCGACCCGCATGCGGCGGCGTGAGGTCAGGCCTGGCGCAGCCTCCACGCAGGCTCGCCGCCCGCCGCGAGCAGGCCGTTTGCGATCAGCCAGTCGCGCGCATCGGTGGCGTCGTGTTCGAACCAGGCTGCGGTATTCCCAAGGCGGAAGCTGTAACCCCAGGCATCCATGTCCTGCATAAGCCGCTGCCGACCGGCTCCTGGCAGGCATCCGGCCAGTGCAATCTGCAGGTAGCAGACAGCGGATTCCTCCAGATCGTTACCGCCTGCATCCGTATGCAACGACGCGCGCCTGTCCGCCGTCATGCAGATTGCGTGGCTGGTTTCGTGCAGCAGCGAATGCAGCGGCGTATCGGCGCGAACATAAACGCGGCTGCCGGCGAGACCTGCTTCCGGCTCTCCCCAGTAACTGCCGATGATGGACGCATCGTCCGCAAGCAGTACGAGCTCGAGCCGGTAACGCGCCAGCAAAACGGCCAGTGCACCGATCTCGAAGTCCGATACCCTGAGCACGCCAGGCGAGCCAGGGGCAGGTTGAAGACTTGTCGCCATCGGGAACGGCTACAACGCGGACAACTGGATCATGGCAATCCTCACCAGGTTGTCCACCAGCGAATCACGCAGGACTTCTTCTTCCCGCGCCTTGCCGAGCACCTGTGTCTCGTCATACGTGTAATCGCGGGTCAGCGTCTGCGACGTGGCCGGCACGAGCGTTTTTTCGCCACTGATCAACTCGTATTCCACGGTGTACCAAACCTCGTATTCCCGCGGTACGTTGCGTGCCGATACTGAAACCACGCGCTGCCCCGTGGTATCGGCGAGAATAGTGAAGATAGCGGTGGCGTTCCCGGGCGAATCCACCACGTCGACGCCGGACGTTCGCAGCGCATTGGTCAACTTACGATAGAAAACCGAATGCTTGCTGTCAGCGGCGATATAGGTGCGGGCCATTTCCGGCGGCAGGTCCGCGTCGCCACGTACATGGAAGCCACAGCCGCCGGCGAGCACCAGCATGATTGCAGCGACTGTCAGCCTAGACAACGATGTTCACCAGTCGGCCGGGCACCACGATGACCTTGCGAATTGCATGATCGGCCACGAAACGGCGCACGTTTTCATCGGCCAGCGCCAG
>DATICC010000002.1:0-13735 GCA_035457045.1 Woeseiaceae bacterium
CTGAGGAGATCGGCCGCAACCTCGTGCTCGTGCAGCTCGTTGCAAACGGGCTGGCAGGACGCAAAGCTTCGACGGGACTGTTCCTCAGCAGCGCGGACGACAGCAGTACTTACAGCGGCGGTGGACTGTTCCACAGCACCGCCATCGGCGAGGACGGGGCGACGGCGCAACTGCAGTTTGCCGTGACCTCGTTGCAACTCGAATCCGAGGGCATCATCGTCGACCAGGATCGACAGCGCTGGCTGGCGAAGTACATCCAGCCTTTTGCGAAAAGCGGAAACCGCGAGCTGTCGGCTTTCGGCGGTTTCGAGGGCGACGATCTCGACGTCGAGCAGGACGGTGTGCTCAGCCAGGAGGACCGGCTGCGCAGCCTGAACTTCGGCCTGTCGGCGAACTGGCGTGGCGGCGACCGCTCCGGCCTGCTGAGCGTTGAGACAGAACTCGGCATGAATGCTGCCGGCGATACGGATCAGGTTGACGCTCTCGGGCAGAACAATTTCGCGATCTGGCGCGTGCAGGCTGCGCATACCACGCGCCTCGGCGAGTCCTGGACCTGGCGTACGGATGGGTATGCACAGTATTCGTCGGACGAGCTCGCGTCAGTCAAGCAGTTCAAGGTCGGCGGCGGGCGCATCGGCCGGGGGTTCGAAGCGGCCGCGGCGAGCGGCGACAGCGGCGGCGGCATGAAGCTCGACCTGCGGCGCCCGATCGGCGAGAACCTGCCCTGGTTCGGCGCCGCACAATTCTATGCGTACTACGACCTCGGCGCCGCCTGGCGTAACGATCGTCCGGGGCGTGAATCGGCCGCCTCCGCCGGACTCGGTGTATCGGCGCAAAGCGAGCATTTCGCAGCCTATTTCGAAGTGGCGAAGCCTCTCACCCATCCCGATGCCGACGGCCGAAAAGACGCCGGCGTCTTCGCGGAGCTGACCTACCGCTTCTAGGATTAGGAACAGTGACCGAACCACTGGCATCGTAGTCAGGACAAGTCGAGCATGGCGAGGAGCCCGCTCGCCTTGCCGTACAATTCCCGGCGATGCGCCAGCCCGTTGTCGCCGCCATTCACGAGCCTCGTCAGCTTTTGCACGTCATCCTGATCAGCGACCGAGTTCAGCTTGTTCTTGTCCCAGTAGAACACCGCCGACTGAACCGCGTAGTCTGTTGCAACTATCTCGGGCTGCTCGACAATGCGGTCATCTTTGATCCAACGAGCAAAATCCTGGTAGTTTTTCTTGCCGGTGAGCTGAATGAATCCACGCCCACGATACCTCCATCCGTCACCACTGGATTCTGCACCATTTCCCATTCGCCTGGCGTACACCCGATTCGCGATCCGCTCCGGTTGGCGCGCGTATTCTTCAGCCTCTTCGTCAGTCGGAAAGTACTTTGCAAACACCAACCGTAGCGCTTTTGCGGAGTAATTCAGGTTTTCCGTAACAAATCGCATCGAGCCAGACTCATGCAACACCTGTGAGAAAAAGTGCGCAAGCCGAATCCTCGATGCCGCGATCCCATACTTCGGCAGCATTTCCCTGAGATCATCGATGTACTGTATGCCATCGTCTCTTGCGACACCCATCTCTACCAGCATCTCAACGTGTGTTTTCATATGCTCTCCTCTGCGCGCGGTCCGTAAGGCGCCGGCAGCGCCAGTCTGTATTCCAATGCAATGGATACTATGATGAAGAGTGCGCAGGATTGCACTTTCCGCCGGATCGTGCGTCCATGTTTGCCGCTATAATGTACTCAGAGCCAAGGGAATCACCGCGAAATGAGTGAAGTACGCGAACTCAGGCAATACAAAAAGAAGCCCGGAACCGATGTCGTCGCCGTGCGCCTGGAGCTCGATACAGAGGGGTTTTCTTACGAGAAGTGGGGCAGCACGCAACGCTGCAAGCCGGGCGACTGGATCGTCTGCAACAATGGCGACACCTATACCGTGGATGCGGAGACTTTCGCGAAGACCTACGAAGAAACCGGGCCCGGCACTTTTATCAAGGCGACACCCGTTTGGGCCGGCCGGGCAAGCGAGGAGGGCTCGATCAGGACCAAGGAGGGTTCGTCACGATACAAAAAGGGCGACTACATCGTTTACAACGATGCAGACCGGCGTGACGGTTACGTCGTTTCGGCAAAGTTGTTCGAGGCCATGTATCAGCTCGTAAAGTAGTGTTTACATGAGCGCGGCGAGGCGCGCCGCCTCTGGCGCCAGGTCGACCAAACCTGGAAAAAATCCTTTGTCCTGCCGCCACCAGTCGATGTAGCGGCGCAGCTGCAACCTGGTCGATGTGAACGGATCGTGTTCCGGGGGACCTGCGAGGCGCGCGACCCGTTCGCGCATTTCCGCGAGATACACTTCAGCAGTGTCGTCGGTTGACTCGCCGCAAATTCGACCGAGAAGGTTCAGCTCGATCAGTGATCCGTGTGCCCAGTATTCGTTCGCTCGCACACGATCAACCTCCGCAGCACGATAAGCGGTCTTCCAGTCCTTTCGATCCAACGTGCCATTCATTGCCGCGTCGAGAGCCAGGTATTGGACTCCGCTCCAGTGATGCGAAGGATTTTTCCTGAATGCCCGCCGGTACCATTCAAGCGCTCTTTGCAGGGCCTCGCGCGAATCCTTGTTGCCGCTCGCATCTTTGAACTGCCTGAAGCAAAATTCTGCAAGTCGCTTTTCCGCGCTGCCAAGGAGACCGAGATTTTCATCGAGCGTCACCGCATCATTGTCACCAGCAAGCCGTTTCTCGAGATCCTTTATTTCGCGACTCAGCGCGTCGCGAAGTCCGGTCAATTTGTCGCGCGGCGCAGTCGTTTCCGAAAGTATCGCCGCGTTATCCCGCAGGTTCTCCAGTGATGCCAGCCGCGCCTGCAGACTGATACTTCTCAGAAAATCCGCGTAGCCCTCATTGAGTTGCACGTACCCGACAAGGCTTACCCAGTCATGCCCCGCTTTGGCGGCATTCTCGTAAAGCTCCACTCGCGTCGCATGCAGTGCGGCTCGCACATCCCGTCCACCCAGGATTTCCGAGTAGAAACACCTCACCAGGATTATCGAACCTTCCAGTGTCAATGGCAGTTGCGAGGCGATGACGACCGGTATTCCGGATACGTGCAGCTCGTGTGCGACACTCTTCGCCGGATTGATGCTGTCGGTCTGGTTGGCCAGGTCGCAGGCGGCCAGCGTAACGACAACACTTGTCGAGGCCACGGCATGTAATGCTTTGGCCAGGTCTTCCGGTTTCACCGCGTCGATGCCCTCGATCACGTGATCCAGCGCGACGCCGAAACGCTCATCGTCATCGCCCGGCACGGGTACTCCGTGCGCAAGTATGTGCACGTGCGTGAATCCCCTGTTCATTTTGGCCGCATTTTCCACGGCGACCTTTATGTCTTTGAGCCTGGCATTGGCTACTTCGACCAGCACGTTCTCGCGGTCCGACGCCTCTGCCGGCATCCAGGAATCGAGTGCCGCCAGCAGTTCGTGGCGGTGTGCGTCCGCAGGCACGTCTCCGCCCGCCGCTGACCATGCAAACAAGACCCGCGGCCGTTTCGGCCAGGCGGGCTGCCGGTCTGCAAATGCACCGCGCACGCGGCGCGTCAACACTACGCCCGCCCCACTCTGAAACAGCGGTTTACCATCCTTCGCCAGGGCCGCTTCAAACGGGATGGCCGAGAGCTCGGATGCATTGGCCACGAAGTCGATCTGCTGCAGAGCCTTTGTGCCGGCAGCGACAGCCGCACCCAGCGTACCCTCCTGTTCCGTCGCGGAATCCAGCAATTCCGTGACCTTTCGCGCCAGGGTCTTAAGCGCCTGTTGCCGCTGCTCTTCCGAAATGGCGCCGTAACGCAGGGCGTTCATCAGCTTGTTGAATGGCAGTTGATCGATGTTCATCGCCACCTGGCGTACCGGAAACTGTGCGGTGGTGCAGAGGTAGTCGTCGCCTTCCCGGAGCGTGCCGGTGCCGAGGTTTTTCAGGCGTGCGAATTCAACCAGGATAGACTTCACGGCGCGACATCCCATGTGAACTCGAGTCCGCCGGCAGGCTGCTGCGGATACACAGGCTGGTAACCGTAAGCTTCGCGCAGCACCGTGTCGTCCCAGATGCGTGTCTCATCGGAAAGGTAGTTGAAATACAGTTTCGGGAGATCGCCACCGTGACTGATGACGCGTGCCACCGCCTCGGGGTGCGGATGCGAGAACTGGGCACCGTCGGAAGAGAAAATCCAGGAGTCGCAGGCAAGACGCTCGATGAGCTCGGCGCTCACGCTGCCCCTGCTGCCATGGTGCGGCAACTTGCACGCTGTCAGTGGCAGCTTGTCCGGTCCGAGGCGATCTATAGCCTCGACCAGGGTTGACGGATGTGCATCCCCAGCCAGCAATATGCGGATCTCTCCGTACTCGGCCAGCACCGCTATGCTGCTGCCGTTCGCGGCAGAATTGTCTTCCACGAAGTTCTCCCGCAACAGCTGTTCGACATCCGGACGCGTTGGCTCCGCAGCATCGCCATGCCCGAGCGTCCGGAACTGTCCCCTTGTCCTGGCGTCTTCCAGCTCCTCCGGCGAAATATCGATGTCCTTGCAGGATTCTTCCCAATCCTTGCGTAGTTCGGCGAGTCTCGGCAGCGTGGGCGACATCAAGGTCAGAACCAGGCCGCCCTCGAACTGCACTCTCGGCAACGGCCCCTCCTTCGGTATCACCACCGCCTTGCCCCCGAATCCGTTTTTGTTCCAGTTCGCGCCGCGCCTTAATATCAGGTCCGTAAGTTCTTCGCCGTGCTTGCCGGCAAGCACCTCTGGCGGCTTATCGGGAATGTGTCGAAAGCCGTTGAACCACACATCCCTTGCTTCGAATCCGACTTTGTCGTCGTGCGAGAGCTCGATGATGCCGCGAATGTGATCATAGTCCACGTGGGTGACGATCAGCAGCTCAAAGCTGCGCTCGGCTTGTTGCAGATTCTGCAGGCGCGGCTTCAGGACTTTTTTGTAGACACCGGATGCCCCGCCATCGATCAGGATGCGCCGCAATGAACCTGCATCACCGTATTCGATCCACAGGCAATCGCCATACCGCGCAGGCAGTACCTCGAGTCGAAACATGCTGCCTAACCGCGCAACGCCGGGTCAGGCCGCATCGCCGGGAATGTGACCGGCGAGTTCTTCACGGCTGCGCATGAACTTCAACAGGTTTTCCGGCCGGTAGTCCGCATCGAATTCGAGCAGCTTCCAGGCCGATTCATGAACAGTGAGTCCCGCCACGCCGGCGGTCTTTTGCAGGTCACGGTCACCTTTCTCACCCTGCAGGCCGCGCATCCAGTTGCGGACTTTCATCATGCCTTTGAGCGACTCATCCCGCGTGTCGCCGAACCAGGGCCGGTAAAAGCGCAGGTAACCCTCGTCGACGACCAATCCTTGTGTTTTTGCTTCGTCGATCATCCAGCGCAGCGCGCCGTTTGCCAGCCCGTCATTTGCATAACCGCCGCCGATGCTAGTGTGGACGCCGGGAAACCAGCGCTGCTCGACCGACTGTCCGGGTTGCGCTCCCCGCCAGATCTCCGGGCGGAAGTCGGTGCGCCGCTCATCGATCGCCAGGGCCTGCCGTGCAACCGAGACCATCGCCGGCGGTTTCTCGCCTACATGGAAACTGAGTCCCGGAGCCGTGGTGCCCTGGCTTTTGTCGAAGTCCGCGCGCAATCGCGAGCCGAGCGCGAGCACAGTGTCATAAACACCCAGGAAACGAATCCTTGCCGGGGTTGGTGGCGCGATCTTTTTACCGGTCGCAAGCAAGGACTCCATGAAGGACTGGGCTTTGCCGGTGCCGCCCTCTGTCGCGATGTAGTGCTTGAAAAAATCCGGGATGAAATACGCATCGCGCTTGTGCAGCAGCCCGCCCATCCAGTCGATGAAGCGGCACAAACTCTGCGCCTGGCCCGCGCCGCGGCTGAAGCCGAACACGAACAGTTCGTCATCCGGCAATGCGTTGCCGACGACGAAGGTGTACGCGGACTCTATGTTCTGCTCAAAACCGGCACCCCAGGCCCCACCGAGCACGGCATCGAGTTTCGCCAGCGCTGAGTTGCGCATGCCGCGTTGCGCCGACAGCGCTCCAACACCTTCGTCATAATAGGAAATCTGATCGACGCCATCGTCAGTGCGCGGCACGACGGCACGAAAGGTCTTGAGTACGTTCGAAGGTTTATGGACTTCCGACCCATCACCTCGCTCCACCAGGTTGCTCGGGCTTGCCCAGGTCCCGTCCAGGCAAATTACAAATCGTCTCATTGTCACAATCTCCTTGCCGTTAGCCGCGACGACGCACGACCGCCGTCACCCGGGCGGTTCATTCCAGATCTTCGCAAGTCCTTCTGTAGGGCTCATCGCCGATATACTCATCCCACTCCTCTTCCGTCAGGTTTCGATTTACGATTTTGCAGGCATTCGCGAGCAGGTTCGCGGGTCGAATCGCGGCAAACTCGATGACATCCTTGCCTATAAAATAGTCCGAACCGGACGCAACCAGCCACTTTCCGTCCGGGTCGATCGCGAAAGCGTGAACGAATCTCGCGTACGGTATGCGCCGCAACAGCCGGCCCGTTTCGAAATCCCAGGCCTGCACTTCATTATCGCCGTATGTCATGGCCAGGAATGTCCTTCGATCGTCATCGGCGACCAGCCTGATTGCATGTTCCGTATCTCTGCTGAAAAGACGCTGTCCGCTTTCGAAGTCCCACCATTCGAGGCCGACTGCGCCTCCGAGGACCAGCGTTCGGGCTCCCCGATCGAAAACCGCGCTGTATATTTCGTCGTCGTCAGCGTAGCGCTGTACCAGCATACCGGTTTCGATATCCCAGGCCGCGGCGCCGATAGCGTAGGTGAGGATCTGGTTCTTGCCTGGCACAAAAGTGAAACCGGGGTCTTCCTGGTCCTCCGCGGCAATGCGCATCACTTCTCTCCCGGATGCCGTGTCCCAGACCACCACGCTGTCGTCGTCGCCCACAGAGGCCAGCCAATCGCCTTCCTCCGAGTAGGTCACGCCTCCCCTGGTGTTCTTGTGCGGCCAGGTCCGAAGCAGCTCGCCGGTCTCCGTCGCCCACAATCGCAGCTCGCCGCTCTCATCCGCCGTCGCAATGACATTGCCGTCCGGCGAGAACTGAGCAATCAGTGCCACGCCCTTGTGCTGCATCGCCCGAACAGCCGACCCGTCGACTTTCCACAATCGTACTTTGTTGTCCGGACCCGCGGTGGCAACCAGCTCGCCGAAAATGTCGGCCATCTGCCAACCGGGCGAAACGCCGCGTTCACGATTTTCCTTCCAGCCCTCTGCGTTCGCGTCACCAAGAGCGACCCGTGCCAGGTTCCCGGTATTATCGAGGCTCCATACCAGCGTACCCCCCAGCGCCGAAGCAGAAACCAGGTGAGTCCCTGCCGCGTTGAACTCCAATGTGAGTGCTTCGTACTGATCGTCAATCTCGGCAAGGACATCCGCCCACGGCAGAAGTGCATAGGAATCATGCAGTGCGTCCCTGGCTTTCGCTGTCGCTGCCCTGCGCATGGCTTCAACGGCGATCAGGAAACTCGCGTCCAGTTTGTCCAGCGTGGACCTTTGGTCGAATAGCCGCCACCACCACACCTTGTCCGGATCTGTCGCCAATACTTCTTCGCGAAGCGCAACAGAAACATCGGCAAGGTCGTTTGCCGCATTACGCGACGCGAGATAGCTAGTGAAAAACCACGCCAGTCCGAGAACTGCTGCCGCGACTGCGATCGCGCCCACTTTTTGCCATTTGCGCTTCCGCTCGATCGCCTGCACGCGGAGATGGCGTGCTGCCGTTTCTGCTTCACTGACTTCGGGGCCGCGCGCAAACGCCACCTGCACCGCGCCCAGCAGGTCGCCCCATTCCGGTGACGATTCCGAACCCTTCCATTTGCGCAGATCCGCGCTGTGCAGCGGACCGAATGGCATCGGTATCTGGCAGTCGCCGATGATGACGGGGACCAGGATGCCGCGCTCGCGCGCGACCTCGGCTTCCGCGAGCACCCAATCCGACTCCACGGAGTGCGGCGACCACAGCACTACCAGGCATCGGGAGTCGTCTATCGCTTCGCGTATCTCCTTGTTGAAGCGCTCGCCTGTAGTCAACTCGGCGTCCCACCACACCGACCAGCCTCGCGGTGGCCGCTCGAAAGCGGTTGCCAGTCGCCGGGCGAACTTCTGGTCCTCTCGTGCGTAGCTTATAAATACGTCGTTGGTCACAAAGCGGCTGTTTCCGTGTCAGGCATGCTGCAGCATTGCGCATCTTCGAAAAAGCATGTTAATTGTCCGAGCCCCATGAACACCAACAGCTAAAGCGACAGTGGATCCGACAATTGTGCCATGGTGCACTTCTGGAAGTATCCGCGTATTGCCACCACGTAGGCCGCGGCGGTCGCTTTGCCAGCAGTCAGAAGGGCGGGCATACCATTGGCTGCCGGGATCATGGCAATCATCTGTTGGCCTGCGGTGAGTTCAAACTGCTTGTCTATTCCTACCGTATTTGCGAACGCCGCGAGCGCTGCCGCATTGCCGCCAGTGTCCTCTCGCTGCACAACAGGAAACAGCAGCAGCGTTCTATCGAGCAGCTTCTCCCTTCCGAGAAGCTCGTACTCCCACAGCACGCCGGGCGTGTTCCCCGCAGCAATCACAATCGCCCGGGCGCTTCTCGCAGTGTTCGAGACTATGTTCTGCCAGTCCTCGTGCGTTGAATAATATCGTTGCGCGCCGAACGGGACCTTTTTCTCACCGGGCATACCGAGCGCTACCACCGGACCGTACTGCGCGATCTCGTCGATCATCGCCTCGTCCGCATTGCGGCGGAACGACCAGAGATCGACCCAGTGCCCTGTCAGATCCCACCAGCGCCGGCTGAATCTCAGTTGATCGTCTTCGAAACTGCGCAGGAACAACACCGGGGCCCTGCGATCGGAAGGATTTTCCGGTAGCCATGCGTAACGTGTCGCCAGGCGCTTGGCCGCGTAGAAAAGCACATGACCGCCGACGATCAGGGCTGCAGCGGCGGCGATTCCGCCCGCTGATCCTGTTTCCTGGTTGACGTTTCTCAACAGCAACAGGAATCCCCCGTACACGATCGGCCGCGCCAGCAGGAATGCCCAGAACGCCGGAGTCTTCATGGCGGCGGCGTGCCAGAGGGACGACGGCAAACCGGTCAGGAACGCAAGCCGCACCCAGAATCCCTTGCGGTGCAGCGCACCCAGGAACAGTTCGCGCGGCAGGTCACTCGACAATATGATGCGGTGGCGGATAACGCGTACGATCAGCCACGCCGGGACGGCGACGTAGAACACCAGCGCCAGCAGTGCCAGGAGTGATTCGGACAAACCGCCCGGACTGTCGGAGCTCAGGTCTTCAACATCGGAGCTCAAGTCTTCGCCAAAATAATAGACCAGCCCGGCCAGGACAGCTCCGGCCATCGCGATGAGCAGCCACTTCATGGCCACCTGGATGGATTTCGATTCGGCGAAGAGCAAAACCAGCATGATTGCAAGCGGAATGCCCAGCAATGCGGCGAACACGATCCTCTCGGCAAGCGCGAACGATTCCAGGTTTTCGAATATCTCGTTGCCGAGGGCACCGATTGCCGCGCCGATTGCGGCCATTGCGATGGCACCAAGGAGTGCGCCGTTGAAGGCTGCAAGATAACGCCAGGGTCTCCGCGCCACCCAATCCCACACGATAAAGGCCAATGGGCCGAACGCCGCAACGACGAGCGTTACGATTCCAGCGATAAGCCAGCCGGCGGATCCGGATTCGACGATTCCAAAATCATCGTGCAAGGCAATCAGGACAAACTGGTAAATTGCTATCAGGTTGTAGAGCACCAGTAATATCGCGAAAACGGCGACGAAGGTTTTGAACGTCGCCGACACATCCAGGCGTCGCACTATCCAGGCCAATGCAGAGATGTCGACGGTCATGACAGGTCACCGCCTACCGGTGACAGCCTCCTGGACAACATGCCGAAGTATGCAAACGGGAATGCCAGCAGACCGATATTGACGACATCGAGCGCACCGGGCCCGTCACGGTAATCGGTCGTAACGAGCGCAATGGCCAAAAGATACGACAACTGGATAATCAGGGGTGCGAGGACGATCCCCTTGATGCTCCATCGCAGGCCGACGACAAACGCAATCCCGCCGATGATGAAATAGCCGAAGCCTCCGACGCCGCTGTGCGCGAGCGGCATGCCGACCAGTAGCACCATCAGGGCAAGTGCGAGGAAAACAGCAGTGCGCCTGCTCATCAGTTTGTCGGTAACCCGCTGTTGCATGAACGGTACGATTCCAGCCGCCAGGAGTACCAGGCTTGCACCGTTGACCAGGTCGGACCAGAACATGCTTTGCCGAATGCTGACCCCGGCAACGACGATTTCCTCCAGTGCAAATTCATCGCCGGCAGCACCTGAACTGTCCGGCACAGCGGGTGGCTCGGGAATTGCCGCCTTGATTGTGTCGACGAGCCATTCAACCGGCCCCTCACTGGCAAGGAACAGCACCAGGAACAACAATGTCAGGCGCCAGTCGACGGCCCCCGTCGCCGTGACCACGAATGCCAGGGCAAGCAGCACACCGAGACCGTCCGTGAATCCGAAAGACAGGGAAAACCCGTAGTCTCCGCTCCATTCTGCGTTGGCAAGCACGGCGAGTGCCAGCAACATCAAAATAGCAAGTCGTACTCCGTTGACTGCTTTTTGCGGCACTGCAAAGACACGCGAATCGAACTCATCGATCAGCGCTTGCCAGCGGATGCACGCTGCCAGCAGGATCGCCAGCAGCACAAAGCCGGGGTTCGTTCCGATTTGTAGTGTATCCGTCAATTCGAAACTGATGCTTCGCGGCATGAACACAGCCGGCCAGAATGCGACCAGCAATAACCAGCGGATCCATCGCCAACGCTTGTTGAGAATGCGATCCAAATTGCACTCGATGGCCGGGCGGCAAAACGCTACGGCGGCGCAAAGCGAAACGAGATAGATCCCTAAGGAAATGCCGAAGCCGATCGACAGTGTGTCAAACAGTTGCACATGGATCGTGAGCGCCGACAGCAGTCCGAGGAACAGCACCAAGCCGATGATCCGTGCCCCGAATCGATGCGCCAGCCAGCCGGTGAAGAGCGGAAGGAACAGGGCAGGCTCGAACTGGAGACTGAAAGCCCAGGTGACATGCCAGTAGACGTACAGCGACAGCAGGAGCGTCGCCGGAAACCAGGTTTTTGGAATGCCTTGCAACCGGGACATTAGCTGGTACCCCGTACCTCGACTGTCCAAACCGATTCCGGCTGTCAACCGGTCACACAAACGCTATTGTGCCATGACTGTTCGGGGACAGTGACCTGGTTTCGGACACGCCAGGTCGGTAACCAGCTACGAGAAGGTGTCAGGTTTATTTTCCTTATTTTCCTGCGGAAGGAAGATAAACCTGACACCTTTTCCGTCACCTTTTCCTGGGGACCGTCCCCAAATTCACTGCGTGGTACTGTAGGGATACCGCTGCTCTCACCCGGACAGGAAACCATGAGCAATCGTTTTACGCAAAACATACCGCTGGTGGCGCTCGTTGCTGCATTGATGGTTGGCTCTGCCTCGGCCGAGACCCTGGTCGTCAGCGCCGCGCGCATGCTCGACGTGGCGAAAGGCAGCGTGACCGGTCCGGTGCGCGTGGTCATACGCGATGGACTGATCGAGTCGATCAATCCTGAACAGTTGCCCGCCGATGCACGGGTGCTCGAACTCGGTGACCGCACGCTGCTGCCGGGGCTCCTCGATATGCACACCCACCTGACCCAGGATTACTTTACCGGCTCGGACTGGGTCACCGCACCGGTATTTCAGACGGCTCCCGACTGGGCGATCATGGGAGTCCAGTTTGCCGGTCAGACACTGCAGGCAGGCTTTACCACGGTGCGGGATGTGGGCGCGTGGCCGGGTTTTCCTGATGTCGCACTGATGCGCGCGATCGACCGCGGCACCGTGCCTGGACCGGATGTGTGGCCGGCCGGGCACTACATATCCATCACCGGCGGTCACTGCGACATTACAGGATTTGCGCCCGGCATCCAGGAACTGGGGCCCAAGCAAGGCATCTCCGATGGCGTGGACGAGGTGATCAAGGCAGTTCGCTACCAGGCCAAACACGGTGTGCGCTTGATAAAAGTGTGTGCGACCGGCGGCGTGTTCTCGTTCTCCAACAATGCGCCGGTCGGTGCTTTGCAATATTCACTCGAAGAACTGCAGGCGATTGTGCGCGAGGCCAACAAGCTCGGACTGAAAGTGGCCGCTCACGCGCACGGTACCGAGGGCATCAACACAGCGGTGCGAGCCGGGGTTTCATCTATTGAACACGGCTCAATCCTGTCGGACGAGTCGATCAGACTGATGAAGGAACACGGCACTTACTTCGTGCCAAACCTTTACATCAACAGCTTGCCACTGCCCCCTGAAACACCAGCTGCCACGGTGGCGAAAAACAAGTACCTGGAACCGCTGGTCGTGCAAAGCCTGCAGAAAGCCTACAAAGCCGGCATCAACATGGCGCTGGGGACCGATGCAGGCGTCTATGCGCACGGTGAGAACGGCCGGGAGTTCGCGGCGTTGGTCGCCAATGGAGTGTCGGCACTGCATGCGCTGAAGATGGCGACTGTTTACGCGGCGGACCTGCTGGGCGTGGACGACCGCGGCGTTATCGCTGTCGGCAAGCGCGCCGACCTTGTGGCGGTCCCGGGCAACCCACTCGATGACATCACGGTCATGGAGGATGTGCGATTTGTTATGAAACAGGGAACGGTGTATCGGCAGGAGTGATTGCAAGGAAAAGGTATCCGGTTAAGAAAAGGTGTCAGGTTTATTTTCTGTTACTTGAGAAAATAAACCTGACACCTTTTCTGGACACTAGGGCCAGGCGACGGTCGGCACGACGTCCGGAACCGGCTGGGAGCGAAGGAAGGTCACCAACTGCCAGACCGTGGCATCCGAGAGCATGCCGCCGTAGGCCGGCATGCCGCGCGCCCGGCCGTAGAAAATCGAATGAAACAGCGCGCCGTCATCGCCGCCGTAACGCCAGCGCCCGTCGACCAGGCTCGGCGCCGTGAAACCGACGGCGCCCGCGCCGTGGCAGCCGTCGCAGTTCATGGCTGCGAACAGCGCTTCACCTTGTGCGGCGGCATTCGGCTCGTCGATCAGCGGGTTGACGAGATCTTCGGCAGGAGGCGCAAGGTCTCCGGCCAAACCGTACTGGTCGTAACGCACCGCGGACGGTACGTTTCGTGCTGCGCTGTCGGCTCCGGAATCGGATTCGGAACCGGCTTCCGAACCCGATTCCCCGGGCCCACCGCAGGCGGCAAGCGCGAGCAGCCCCGCCGCCAATGCCGGTCTCACAAGCCGAAGATCCACAGCAGCCCGCCCTGGCTGGTGTAGCGCGCCAGATCGGGCGCGAAATCCGACGGGGCCCTGACGTCTGCCGGGTCGGCCGACTGCACGTCGCCCGCGATCAGCGCCCAGTCGCCGCCGATGCCGGCGTAGATGGCCACGTACTGTTTTCCGTCCGGTGCGCGATAGGTGATCGGTGCGCCGACGACGCCGGAGCCGACCTTGAACTTCCACAACAGCTCACCGGTTCGTGCATCCGCGGCCTTGAACCAGCCGTCGAGGGTGCCGTAGAAACTGACATCGCCGGCGGTAACGAC
>DATICC010000003.1:0-4161 GCA_035457045.1 Woeseiaceae bacterium
GCCCGAATGCCGTGCGTCACGGTTTCGCCTGGCATCCCGAAGCGGCCGTGACGGCGGCCATCGGCCCGGCAACCCGGGAGGAACTCGAGCTACGCGGAGTTGCGCATGTCGTATGTCCGGAGAATGGCTACGACAGCGAAAGCTTGCTGGACAACGCGGCGTTCACCGATGTGGCGGACAAGACGATACGCATCATCCGCGGCCAGGACGGCCGCGAACTGCTGGGAAGCACCCTGCGCAATCGCGGTGCAACCGTGGAGTACCTTGCGGCGTACCTGCGCCGCGCGCGGTGTGTTCCTGAGAGCGAAATCAGGGAATTCGCGCATCGCCTCCGGCGCGGCGAGATAAGCTGCATTACCGTGATGAGCGATGCCACTGTGGAAAGCCTGGTCGCCATATTGCCCGTCGCCGACAGGGAACTGTTGCGGCACACGCGACTGGTGACCCCCAGCAGTCGTGTGTTAAAAAACATCAATGAACTGGTGCCCGGCCTGTCCGTGACCCTCGCGCCCGGTCCGCGGCCGGAAGACATGATCCTCGGGCTCATAGCCAGCCTGAAGCAGGACAACACTGAATGAACGAAATCCCGAACAACGACAGTTCGCCGACCGACGCCGCATCCGGCAAATCGCTGCCATCGCGCGAGCGCATCGACGACAGGCCTGCCACGTCTCAGGCGGCATCGCGGAACCTTGTCGCATGGCTCGCCCTGGCGGTCGCCGCGATCGCGCTGGCACAGGTTGCTTACCAGGGTTTCACCGAAACCGATGACGACAGCA
This sequence comes from Woeseiaceae bacterium, assembly GCA_035457045.1. GTDB lineage: Bacteria > Pseudomonadota > Gammaproteobacteria > Steroidobacterales > Woeseiaceae > JAKEGN01. The sequence goes on from DATICC010000003.1 coordinate 780, forward strand.
CCCGGAGCATGCAGGCGGCGCAATTCGACCAGCTGCGGGACTCACTGCATGCGATCAGGCAGGCGACCGACAGCAACGATGCGAAGATTGCGGAATTGACCGGTGATGCCGGCGGACTTCAGGGGCGTGTGCAAGGCATCGAGACCCAGCTCGAAGAGCGCCTGCAACGGCTCGAGTTGATGCAAACCAGGCTCGGTGCGGTGGAAGGGTCGATGGCGGAGCTGCGGGGAATCTCCAGCGGCCTGCGTGATTCGTGGCTGCTGGCAGAGGCCGAATACTACATGCAGATCGCGAATGCGCAGTTGCAGCTCGCCGACAACCCGAAACTCGCGACACTCGCGTTGCAACTTGCCGACGAAAAAGTTGCACAGCTTGCGAATCCGGCGCTGATCGGCATACGCCGCGCACTGGCCAACGAACTTCAAGCACTCGCTGCAATAGAGAGTCCGGACATCGAGGGCATTGCTCTCATGCTGTCGAGCCTCGCGGCTGCGGTCGACAGCTTGCCGCTGAACCAGGATATCGACGTGCCTGAGGCCGCGCCTGTCGAAGTCGATCCCGAGCTGACGGGGATGGATCGTATGTTTGCGTCGCTGAAGAGAACGGCATCGGAGATCGTCTCCGTGCGCCGCAGCGACGAGAACGTAAGACCATTGATCGCGCCTGAGGCTCAGTACTTCCTGCGCGCCAACCTGACTTTGCAATTCCAGGCCGCCCGCATTGCGCTGCTGCGCGGCGAGCAGGAACTGTACGATCAAAGCCTGGGTGACGCCGCGAGCTGGCTGAACAGATACTACGATGCCGAGAGCGCGCCGGTGCACAGCGCCCTGCAGACAATCGATGATCTGCGGCGAAGCATCTCTACGGTTGCGTTCCCCGATCTTTCAGAGTCCCTGCGATTGTTGCGCGAATATCGAGTCATGTCCGCTGCCAACTCGCAGCCTGGCCCTGCCGACGAAGCTGCAACGGACAACGGGGAGCCGCAGTGAAATTCGGTTTCGTTGTCGTGATCGCGCTTCTTGCGAGTGCTTTTGCGGCGCATTTCCTGCTTCAGGACCCTGGTTACGTGGTCATAAATTTCCGCGGCTACATCATCGAGATGTCGGTTCCCGTACTGGTTGGCATCGTGCTGTCGCTGATGTTCCTGCTGTGGATGCTGGTCAAGATCTGGAATGCACCACGCAAGCTGGGCGAGGCAGCCAGCCGCTATCGCAGCGGCAAAGCCGGTGAGCGGCTTACGCGTGGGATGATCGAAATTGCCGAGGGCAACTTCTCCAGGGGGGAGAAGATGCTTGCGCGCTCCGCCAGCGCAAGCGATGCCCCGCTGCTTAATTACCTGCAGGCGGCAAGAGCGGCACACCTGCTCGGCGAAGACGACCGGCGTGACAAGTGGCTGAAGCAGGCCTACGAGCAGACGCCGGAAGCCGCCAACGCGGTGCTGCTGACACAGGCGGAACTGCAGCTCGATCAGGGGCAATACGAGCAGGCGCTCGCGACGCTGCGCAAGCTTGACGAGAATGCACCAAACCACAGTCATGCACTGGCGTTGCTCGGACGCCTGTATTACCGGCTGGAGGACTGGCCACAACTCGCGGAATTGCTGCCGCGTCTGGCCAAGCACGGCCGGCTCGATGCACACACGCTGGAAAAGTGGTCCGTGCGGGTGCATCGCGAGCTGATGGCAAAGGCAGCGGACTACGCCAGTCTCGATGAGGCCTGGAAGAAAGTCCCGCGCAACCTCAGGAACAATCTCGCGCTGCTCGAGGCCTGGTATGCAGGATTGATCCGCACCGAGCAGCACGACGTGGCTGAAAAGGACCTGGCTGCTGAATTGAAGCACGAATGGCGTACGCCACTGGTGCGCCTTTACGGCCTCGTCCGGGCCACGGATCCGGTGCGCCAGCTGAAACGTGCAGAGGGCTGGCTGAAACAGCATCCGGACGATGCGGAGCTCCTGCTCGCGGCGGCTCGCCTGTGCCTGCGAAACGAGCTGTGGGGCAAAGCCCGGAGTTATCTCGACACGGTGGTATCGATCCGCCCGACGCCGGAGGTCTACCAGGAGTTCGGCCGGCTGTTGAACCAGCTGGGTGATGGCGAGGGCGCCGCCAATGCCTACCGCGCCGGCCTGAGTCTCGCCGCCGGTTCCGATCTGCCGGCCATCCCACATCTGGCCGCAACCGGGAGCGGGTCCAAGCCCGCCACTTCCTGAGCACCGCCGGCCACCCAGAATTCAGTCCGCAAATCGCGGTTATCGGGGCAGGCTACCTGGGTTCACGCGTGCTTGCCCAACTTGGGGCAGACGAAGCCGTAGCCTATGGCCGGTCACGGGCCGCCTTGCCCGGCAGGACGCTCCGTATCCTCGACCTGGACCGCGAGTCATTGCGGCTGCAGGAGCCGATGCCACCCAGGCTCCTGTATACCGTCCCGCCACCCGTCAGCGATCAGGGTGACCCGAGGCTGGCGCGATTCCTTGCGGTCCTGAAACCCGCCCCGGAGCGCCTTGTCTATATCAGCACCAGCGGCGTGTACGGTGATTGCAAAGGGGAGCTCGTGAGCGAATCGCGCCCGCCTGCCCCAGGCACAGCCCGCGCCATGCGCCGTTATGCTGCAGAGCAACTGGTGCAGGACTGGTGCAGCAAATCCGGCGTCGCCTGCAGCATTTTGCGCGTGCCGGCAATCTACGGGCCGGGTCGGCTCGGTGTGGACAGGATCCGCGCCGGGGAGCCGCAGATCCTGGAGTCCGAGGCAAATCCGGGTAACCGGATTCACGTCGACGACCTGGCTGTTGCAGCAATTGCTGCGCTGGGGCGCAGCACTCCGGGAGGAATCTACAACATAGGGGATGGGGACTTCCGGAGCAGTACCTGGTTCGCACTCACCGTGGCACGGCTCGCCGGGTTGACCGCACCACCGCTGATTTCACGGGCCGAGGCGCTGGCGACGCTGCCGGCATCGCGCCTGTCATTTCTGCAGGAGTCACGGAGGCTGGACACGCGAAAGATGCACGAAGTGCTCGGGGTCCGGTTGCGGTATGCGAATGCGGAAAACGGCATCAGGGACAGCCTGCGCGAGGAAGGCCAGCGGCCGGACTGACGCGGCGATCAGGGGCTCACCCCAGGCCCTACGGCTGGCTGCGCACGCTCCGCAGCCACTTGGTCAGCGGCTCCCATTGCTCCCAATCCGGCCATGCGAGGTACTCCGGAAGCTCGAAGATGCCTAGGCCGCGGGTGTAGGCACGCACATAGTTCTGCGCCTCCCGCAAAGCAGTGATATACGGCACTCTTGCCGAGCTCAGGTACTGATCGAGCTCCTCGAATATCAGCGTATTTTCGCGCACCCGGTTGGCGACCACGCCTACTTTGGCCTCCTTGCGGTCGATCTT
>DATICC010000004.1:0-27687 GCA_035457045.1 Woeseiaceae bacterium
CACCCCCCCCGACTGCTGTGCTGAGACAGCGCGACCAGAGTTTCGGCCGGAAAAAGGTGTCAGGTTTATTTTCTTCGGCTGGGGAAAGTGAAGATGGCACCTATTCCGCGAAGAAAATAAACCTGACACCTTTTTAAGAAAATAAACCTGACACCTTTTTCTGAAGAAAATAAACCTGACACCTTTTTCCGAGGACAGCAGTGATCCGGCACCTTATTTTCGGTTCGACCCCTTTTTTCATTTCCTGTCGGCGTCGATCGCCAGCAGCGTTTTCTCGCCATCCAGCCGCGCCACGATCACGGCGCAGACCGCGTCGCCGAAAACATTGACGCTGGTGCGGCACATATCGAGTACCCGGTCGAATACCATCAGGACACCGATCGCCTCTGCCGGCAGGCCGATGGCACCGAGGATGATGGCGATAGCCACGATCGATGCCGAGGGCACGCCGGCCACGCCGACCGAGGTCAGCAGTGCGATGGCGACGATCGAGAACTGCACGCCGAAGGTCAGCTCCAGCCCGTAGGCCTGCGCAAGGAACATCGCGGCGGCGCATTCGTAAAGCGCCGTGCCGTTCATGTTGATGGTCGCGCCGAGCGGCAGCACGAAGCTCGTGATCTTGTTGGACACGCCGGCGTTTTTCTCGACGCACTCCATGTTGACCGGCAGTGCCGCGTTCGACGACGCGGTGGAGAACGCGGTCAACATGGCCGGCGCTATGGCCGGATACATTTTCCAGGGATTGACGCGGCCGACGAAGCGCAACAGCAGGGGCAGCACCACGAACGCGTGTATCGCGAGCGCCGCGACCACCGTCAGGGCGAAAATCGCCAGCGGTTTTGCAGCACGGAAGCCGCTTTCCGCAACGACGGCCGCGACCAGGCCGAACACGCCGATCGGCGCAAACTTCATGATCCAGGTGGTCATGAGCATCATGATCTTGAACACGCCGTCCCAGAAACGGTACATCGGATCGGCCAGCTCCTTGCTGACCTGCGTGATGAAATAGCCGAACAGGAGCGCAAAGAAAATGATGGCGAGCATCTCGCCGTCGGCGGCGGCTTTGACGACATTCGCCGGAATCATACGCAGGAAGATCTCCGCGACATCCCCCGTGCCCTTGCCCTCGATGCGCGCGGCGATGTCGGTGGTGCTTTGCTCCAGCGCCAGCGACTCGCGCACCGGTTGCCCGTCCTCGTAGCCCGGGCCGATGGCGTTGACGAGGGTCAGCCCGACCAGGATCGCGGCAGTCGTGGTGAAGGCATAGAAGAACAAGGTGCGCCCGCCGAGCTTGCCGAGGTTACCGCTTGCGCCTATGCCTGCCATGCCGACGATGATCGACGACAGGATCAGCGGCACGATGACCATCTTCAGTGCATTGAGAAACAGCTCGCCGATGTAGTCGAACGCGCTGAGGAAACCGACACCGAACAATTGCGGCGCGGACGGATCGCCGGCGCCGAAATAGTTGACCAGCGACCCGGCGACAGCCGCAAGCCCGATAGCAATCAGGATCTGCCAGTGGAGCGCAAGTTTTGTCATTCGCTATCCCCCGCTGCCGGCAAGCGCCCGGCGTCGATGGTCAATTGCCGCTGCTTCCGACGCGCGCGCTGTACTCGCTGGCCAGCAAGACAGTGAAAGCGCCGATACACCGGCTAGAAGCCGATTTCTTCGGACAGCACGTCCTCACTGCGGACGATATCCGCCTCGCTTTCCAGCTGCAGAATGAAGGCCGTGTAGTCGGCTATGCCGGACTGGCCCGAGAGTTGTTCCTTGCGCTGGTCGCGTTCGGCCAGCGGCACGTTCTCCGGCCGGCCGGGGGCGACCGCATCGAGACTGAACACCGCGTAATCGCCCTCGACAGTCACTGCCGTACCGGTACGCGGCTTGCCCTGCAGCGGTTTCTTGGCCCGGTAAATGGCTTCGAGCACGCGTTCGTCCAGGTCCTCGCTCAGCCGGTTGATCACGGCATACGGTGTTGCCGTCGCTTCGACGGCCGCTGCCGCATCGGCGAACGGGACACCGTCGCGCAGTGAAGCGAGCAGGGATTCGACGCGGCCCTGCACCAGCTCGCGGGCTTTGTCCGCGCGGACGGATTCGACGATCTGCTCGCGCACCGCATCGAGCGGTTGCCGCATCGCTTCCTGGTGCCGCGTGACGCGCAACACGACCGAACGGTTGGCATCGATCTCGACGATGTCGCTGATGGCGCCCTCGCGCAGCACGCGCGCATCGAAAACGGCATCGATCGCCGCCTGGTTGCTGCCAAAAGGCTCACCGCCCGTGCGCTTGAAATCCTTCGCCGTCAGCACCTCGAGCCCGGCCGCCTGTGCAACGCTCGTGAGGTCGGTCGCGTCGAACAGGGCGTCGGACACGGCGCGTTCCTTTTCGCGGAACGCGTTGTCACCGTAAGTGTCGCGGAGTTCGCGTTCGAGTTCCGCGCGCACCTGGTCGAGAGGCAATGGTCCGCCCGGCACGATCTCGTCGAGACGGACGATATGGAAACCGAATTCGCTCGTGACCGGGCCGCGGATTTCGCCGGCCTTCATGGAGAATATCGCATCGCCGAGTGCGCCCGGCATCTGCGATTGCACGATCAGGCCGAGGTCGCCGCCCTGCGCGGAGGTGCCGCCGTCTTTCGAGTACTGTCGCGCAAGGTCCGCGAACGGTTCGCCGGCCTGCGCCCTCGCGGCCAGTGCACGTGCCTGTTCGCCGGCGGCAGCCTCGTCGCCATCCGGCGTGATCAGGATGTGGGATGCGCGACGCTGCTCGTCCTGCAGGTAACGGCTGGCGGATGCCTCGTAATGCGCCTGCAAGTCCTGCTCGCTGATCGTCGCCGCCGCCGCCAGCACGTCGCGGCGAATCTCGAGGTATTCGAGATCGACGCTCTCGGGCAACTGGAACTCCGTCGGCCGCTCGTCGTAGTACTCCTGCACGTCCGCATCGCTGACTTCGACGGTTTCCGCCACTTGCGAAACGTCGAAAGTCGCCACGGCAACCCGGCGCAATTCCCCGTAGAGATTCAGGTAACGGCGAAACTCGGCGGGCGTAACGAAGGATGTCGCAGCGATGCCGCGCTGCAACTGCGATTGCCGCAGGTTTTCCCGCTGGCTTTCCTCGAAACGTGTCGGGTCGATGGCATTCTCGTCCAGCACGGAGTAATAGCGCTCCTTGGAGAACTTGCCGTCGACGAAGAAGGCCGCCTCGCGCTGGATGACATCGGCCACCAGCTGGTCGGTCACCCGATAGCCCTGCTTCGACAGGTACAGCTCGACCACCGTGTTGCGAACCAGGTTGTCGAGGACATTGGCTTTCAGCCGGCGACGGAAATCCGCCGGCAACTCACCGTACTGGGCGTATTGCTGCAACTGGTCCTGGTAGGCCCGCTCGAGCTGCACGACCGGGATGTCGACGCCGTCCACGCTGGCGGCGTTACTCGCACCCGTGAAATCGTAATTGATGCCGAAAAAGACAAATGGCACACAAATGATGGCCAGGATGGTGATGGCAAAGGTGCCGGTGAAGCGCTCTCGTATGGTCTGCAGCATCAGTTTTGGTCTGTAAGTGGATGAATATCGCCGGCGACTGCCGGCAACGCGGGTTAATTTGCAATCAGAGCAAGGGTTTAAGGGCTCGCATGATACATGGCTCAGGCGGTCAATGCAGCCTTGCGGGATGCGGACGGGAATGATGCCCAGTCCGCCACTGCACACGGTTGTCTCGCATTTGGCCGGTGCGGATTGATCTCAAGTATGGAGCCCGGTGCCAGGACCACTGCCGATCGTCATCACGAATAAAAACGGGGTCCCGCTGGGACCCCGTTTTCATTTGTGGCGGAGTGGACGGGACTCGAACCCGCGACCCCCGGCGTGACAGGCCGGTATTCTAACCAGCTGAACTACCACTCCAATGGCTGGTGGGTGCTGAGGGGATCGAACCCCCGACCCTCGCCTTGTAAGGGCGATGCTCTACCAGCTGAGCTAAGCACCCGAGCGCTTCGCGCAGCCGCCAGGACCAGGCGACGCAACGCGAAACTGACTTCGGTGGTTATGCCAAAAAATCCAGAAAAATCAATGAATTTCCTGACATCCGCCGCCGAAGGGCGCGCTAGTTTACGGCATCCTTTAAGGCTTTGCCAGCCTTGAAGCCGGGTACCTTGCTGGCCTTGATGTGGATGGTTTCGCCGGTACGCGGGTTGCGTCCCGTGCGGGCTGCACGCGATTTCACCGTGAACGTGCCGAATCCGACCAATGAGACAGACCCGCCACTGCGGAGTGTGCGGGTTACGCTATCGAGTACCGCATCGACCGCTCTGGTTGCATCCGCGCGCGACAAATCCGCCGCACCGGCAACCGCCTCAATAAGTTCTCCCTTGTTCATGCGTGCACCTTTGCAGATAGTTTAGGAATGATATGCGGACGCGCCGCATCCCTGGATGTTCGTCCGGAATGAAGTCGGACGAACCGCTTGCCCATGATCACACGACGTTGACAACTTGCCGCCAGAATCGCTGCAGGCAACGCCTGTAGCCCTTTGCAGGCAGGCGTAGCTTATACCAAGCGCCCAAATGAGCGTCAACAAAGCAGGGACGGGGTCAGTGGCGAATGCTCAGTGCGCGCGAACGCGTTCCGCCGGATCCTGATCGCCGGCAGGCTTTTGGGATTCGTCTTTCTTCTTCTCCGGTTGCGTGTCCGGCACCGGCATATGTTGCAGTGCGAGTTGCAAGACCTGATCGATCCATTTCACCGGAACTATGTTCAGCTTCTCTTTGATGTTCTTTGGAATTTCCGCGAGGTCCTTCTCGTTCTCCTGCGGGATCAACACCGTGCCTATGCCGCCGCGATGTGCCGCCAGCAACTTTTCCTTGAGGCCGCCGATCGGCAGTACTTCACCGCGCAGGGTGATCTCGCCGGTCATGGCCACATCGCTCTTGACCGGTACATTGGTCAGCGCCGATACCAACGCCGTGCACATGCCAACTCCCGCACTCGGGCCGTCTTTCGGCGTCGCGCCCTCGGGCACGTGCACATGCACGTCGAATTTCTGGTGAAACTCGTCCTCGATGCCCAGCAATTTCGCACGGCTGCGCACCACGGTCATCGCGGCCTGGATGGATTCGGTCATGACTTCGCCGAGCTGCCCGGTGTGGGTCAGCTTGCCCTTGCCGGGTACGACCGCGGCCTCGATGGTCAGCAGCTCGCCGCCGACCTCGGTCCACGCCAGCCCGGTAACCTGGCCGACCTGGTTGTTCTCCTCGGCCTTGCCGTAACGGAATCGACGAACGCCGAGGTAATGGTCCAGGCTCTTCGGCGTCACGCGGATCATTTTCTGCCGCGGCTTCAGCAACAGCGACTTCACCACCTTGCGGCAGATCTTCGAAATCTCGCGCTCCAGGTTACGCACGCCGGACTCGCGCGTGTAATGCTGGATGATGTCCAGCACGGCCGTTCCCGAGATCGACAATTCGCTTTCCTGCAGCCCGTTCTCCTTCATCTGTTTCGGAATGAGGTAACGTTCGGCGATGTTCAGTTTCTCGTCTTCCGTGTATCCCGGAATGCGGATGACTTCCATGCGATCGAGCAGCGGCGCCGGAATATTCAGCGTGTTCGCCGTGCACACGAACATGACGTCGGACAGGTCGAAGTCGACCTCGAGATAGTGATCGCTGAAGGATGAATTCTGTTCGGGATCGAGAACCTCGAGCAGCGCCGATGACGGATCGCCACGGAAGTCCATCGCCATCTTGTCGACCTCGTCGAGCAAAAACAGCGGGTTCCTGACCCCCGTCTTGGCGAGATTCTGCACGATCTTGCCTGGCATGGAGCCGATGTAGGTGCGGCGATGCCCCCGAATCTCGGCTTCATCTCGCACGCCGCCGAGCGACATGCGCACGAACTTGCGATTCGTGGCGCGCGCAATGCTCTGGCCGAGCGAAGTCTTGCCGACGCCCGGCGGGCCGACCAGGCACAGGATCGGGCCCTTGAGCCGCCTGACGCGCTGCTGCACGGCCAGGTACTCGAGGATCCGCTCCTTGACCTTCTCGAGGCCGTAATGGTCTTCCTCGAGTACCGCCTCGGCACGGCTCAGGTCACGCAGCACCTTGCTGCGTTTCTTCCAGGGCGCCTTCAGCAGCCAGTCGATGTAATTGCGGACCACGGTCGCTTCCGCCGACATCGGTGACATCAGCTTCAGTTTGTTCAGTTCGGAAGTCGCCTTGTCGCGGGCTTCCTTGGGCATGCCGGCGTTGGCGATCCTCGCCTCGAGATCGGCGAGCTCGTTCGGCGCGTCTTCCATTTCGCCGAGTTCCTTCTGGATGGCCTTCATCTGCTCATTCAGGTAGTACTCGCGCTGGCTCTTCTCCATCTGTTGCTTGACGCGGCCGCGGATGCGTTTCTCGATCTGCAGCACATCGATCTCGCCCTCGATGATGCCGAGGATCTGCTCCAGGCGGACCTTGATGTCCTGGATCTCGAGGATGCGCTGTTTCTCCGACAGTTTGAGCGCCATGTGCGCGGCGACGGTATCCGCCAGCCGCCCCGGCTGATCGATGCCCGACAGCGAGGTCAGGATCTCGGGTGGTACCTTCTTGTTCAACTTAACGTATTGCTCGAACTGGGCGATGATCGAGCGGACCAGCACATCGATCTCGCGCTCGTCGTGGCGGTCCTCCTCCGGCAGCGGGGTGACCTCGGCCGCAAAGTGGTTGCCGACGATGATCTTGTCGATGCGCGCGCGTTCGCCGCCCTCGACCAGCACCTTGACGGTGCCATCGGGCAGCTTCAGCAATTGCAGGATGGTGGCGAGCGTGCCGACGCCGTACAGGTCCTCCGGCGCGGGGTCGTCGAGATCGGCTTTCTGTTGTGCGATCAGCAGGATCTTCTTGCCGACATTCATCGCGATGTCGAGCGCGATGATCGATTTCTCGCGCCCCACGAACAGCGGGATCACCATGTGCGGATAGACCACGACATCGCGCAACGGCAGGACCGGTATGGCCGTCGGGGCCGCCGGTTCACTGGGCGCTTTCGGCGCCGGATCGTGGCTTCGGGTCTTTGCTGGGTCCTTTTCTGACACCGTCAGTCCTCACTCGTTAGGCCGGTTGTCCCGCGGAACTCCCGTCAGGACACCTGCAGCTCGTCAATCCAGGGGTGGGACATGCGTCCGGGTGGCCGAATATCAAGCCGTGCCGCGCACAAGGCGCAGCCCGGGCGCATCCGTGCAAGAACCCGTCTCACAATCCCGCCAGGACCGCTTTGCGGCCATGGGGGACTATGAAATAGGTTCTATCGATCCGATCCAACAGAACGCCGCTGCTGTTCGATATTGACAGTCGGCGCTTCTTCCGACTCGTAGATAACGTACGGCTTGGTCTCGCCGCTCACCACCGCCTCGTCCAGCACGACCTTCTTGGCATTCGTTGCCGAGGGCATGTCGTACATGGTCTCCAGCAGTACGCTTTCGAGAATGGTGCGCAAGCCGCGTGCACCGGTCTTGCGTTTCATGGCGCGCTTGGCAACCGCGCGCAATGCATCGTCGCGAAACTCGAGGTCGACGCCTTCCATGTCGAAGAGCTTCCGGTATTGCTTGGTCAGCGCGTTCCTCGGCTCGATCAGGATGCTGATCAGGGCCTCCTCGTCGAGTTCCTCGAGGGTGGCCACCACCGGCAATCGTCCGACGAATTCCGGGATCAGGCCGAAACGAATCAGGTCTTCCGGCTCGACGTCGTTCAGCAGTTCGCCGATGTTTTTCTGGTCGTCCTGCTTCTTTACGTCCGCCACGAAACCAATGCCGCTTTTCGAGGAGCGGTCGCGAATGATCTTTTCCAGGCCGGCAAAAGCGCCGCCGCAGATGAAAAGGATATTGCTCGTGTCCACCTGCAGGAATTCCTGTTGCGGGTGCTTGCGGCCGCCCTGCGGCGGTACCGAGGCGATCGTGCCCTCGATCAGCTTCAATAGGGCCTGCTGCACGCCTTCACCGGATACGTCGCGGGTGATCGACGGGTTGTCCGACTTGCGCGAGATCTTGTCGATCTCGTCGATATAGACGATGCCGGTCTGCGCTTTCTCGACGTCGTAGTCGCACTTCTGCAGGAGCTTCTGGATAATGTTTTCTACGTCCTCGCCGACATAGCCCGCTTCGGTGAGCGTCGTGGCGTCGGCGATGGTGAACGGCACGTTCAGCAGCCGGGCGAGCGTTTCTGCCAGCAAGGTCTTGCCGCAGCCCGTCGGGCCGATCAGCAGGATGTTGCTCTTCGCGAGTTCGACGTCGTCCTTGTTGCGTTCGCTGGCGCGGTGATCGAGTCGCTTGTAGTGATTGTAGACCGCGACCGACAGGACCTTCTTCGCGCGCTGCTGTCCGATGACGTACTCGTCCAGCACCGCCTTGATCTCGTGGGGCTTCGGCAGTTTGTCACGCCCGGTCTCGCCGGTATCCTCGAGTTCCTCGCGGATGATGTCGTTGCAAAGCTCGACGCACTCGTCGCAAATGAAGACCGACGGACCCGCGATCAGCTTGCGAACCTCGTGCTGGCTCTTGCCGCAGAAGGAGCAGTAAAGGAGTTTTCCGTCCTCGTTCTTGCCGCGGGTATTGTCGCTCATGCGTCGCTGCTCACTGCTGCCAAATAAATCAATCTGTTACGAACGGTTGTGTATATAACACGCGCACATTGAGGCTGCAAAGTGCCACGTCTCAAACGTGGCAATCTACTATGCAAGCTCTTGATATCAATCCTTTTTTCCTTTCTTCGACCCGGCCATTTCGCCGCGCTGCTCCAGCACCGTGTCGATCAGGCCGTACTTTACCGCCTGCTCGCCGCTCATGAAGTTGTCCCTTTCCAGGTCCTTCTCGATCTGGTCGATCGTTTGACCGGTATGCCGGGCCATAATTTCGTTCAGGCGGCGTTTGAGCTCCAGCACCTCGCGGGCATGGATGTCAATGTCCGTCGCCTGGCCACTGAAACCGGCGCTCGGCTGGTGCACCATGATGCGCGAGTGCGGCAAGGCGAAGCGCTTGCCGGTGGTGCCGCCGGCCAGCAGCAATGCGCCCATGCTGGCCGCCTGTCCGACGCAGATCGTACTGACCTCGCAGCTGACGAACTGCATGGTGTCGTAAATGGACAGGCCGGAGGTCACCGAACCGCCGGGCGAATTGATATAGAGGTGTATGTCCTTGTCCGGGTTTTCGGACTCCAGGTACAGGAGCTGCGCAACGACCAGGTTCGCCATGTAATCCTCGACCGGGCCCACCACGAAAACCACTCGCTCCTTCAGCAGTCGCGAATAGATATCGTAGGCGCGCTCGCCGCGCGCGGTTTGTTCCACGACCATCGGGACCAGGTTCAATGAGGTTGCTTTCATAAATGTTCCTGTGCGGACAATGAATCCAAAAACCAATATCAGGGCTTCATGTACTCTTTAAAAGGTACCTTGTTCACTTTTTCTTCGCCGTTGGCGATCAGCCAGTCGATCGCCTGCTCCTCGAGCACCAGCGGCTCGATGGAGGCCATGATCTGCGGGTTGCCGAGGTAGCTTGCCACCATTTTGTCGGCGTCCTCGTAACCGCTGCAGATATCCTCCACCCGCTGGCGCACGCGGGCCGGATCGACCACGATCTGCTGGTCCGCGATCACCTGGTTCACCAGCAAGCCAAGGCGCACGCGCTTCTCGGCGGCTTCCGCGAAATCCGACATCGGCGGCCCCCGATCGTGCTTGTGCTCGGGATCCTCGATGCCCATGCGGCGCATTGCCTCGTGCTGCATGTTGTGCATTTCCTCGTGCTTCAAGGCCTGCGGCACTTCGAGCGGATTCAGCTCGAGCAAGGTGTTGAGCACCTGCAGCTTGACGTCGGCCGTGACCTTTTGCCTCGCCTCCCGCTCCATGTTGCTGCGCACATCCTTGCGCAGTTGCGCGAGGCCGCCCTCGGTCACGCCGTACTGTTCCGCCAGGCTGTCGTCGAGCGGGGGCAACTCCGGTTCCTCGACGAGGTGCACCTTGACCGCAAACTCGACCTTTTTCGAAGCCAGGTCCGCGACGTGATAATCCTTGGGAAATTTCACCGTGAAAGTCGATTCGTCACCCGCCGCAATACCGGCCAATCCCTTCTCGAATTCCGGCAACATCTGGCCCCTGCCGAGCACGACCGGGACCTTGCTGCCTTTGCCGCCCTTCACCGGCTCGCCTTTCAGCGTTCCGTCGAAATCCACGGTAACGCGATCGCCGTCCTTCGACTTTCGATCGACCGCCTTCCAGGTGGCTTTTTGCTGGCGCAGGCTCTGCAGCATGTCGTCGCAATCCTGCTCGCTGATCTCGACATCCGGGCGGGTGACCTTGATCTTGCCCAGATTCTTGAGGCGCACTTCCGGCAGCACCTCGAAAGTCGCGACGAAAGCGAATCCTTTGCCGTCTTTCGCTACCACCGGTTCGATCTTCGGCCGCGCCACCGGGTTCAGGTTCTCCTGCGCGACCGCATCGCGGTAGCTCTGGCCCATGAGGTCGGTCAGCACTTCCTGGCGTACCTGGACGCCGTAGCGCTGGCGGACGACGGTCGCCGGCACCTTGCCCGGACGGAATCCCTTGATCTTGACCGTGCGACCCACCGATTTGAGGCGAGTCTCCACCTCCTTCTCGATGCGCTCGGCAGGCAGCTCGACCCGCATGCGCCGTTCCAGCGTGCCCGTCGATTCGACAGTTACGTTCATCGTTTGTACCTTTGCGTCAATCCGGCCGTAGCCATGAGGCCCGGCTGCAAGTCATGAAATCTGTTTCCGGTCCGGGGCGCCAGGGGCCACCGTGGTGCGAAAGGAGAGACTCGAACTCTCACGGGTTACCCCACAGGAACCTAAATCCTGCGCGTCTACCAGTTCCGCCACTTTCGCCCGTGCTTCCGGCTCTCACTCGATTAGCCGCGTAGTATAGCCGGATTCCCGGACCAGCAGAAAAACCGGGGCGGATCGCGCGCGGGAAATCCGGCCGCGCGAAAGGGGTCAGGCCACATGGTGGTCTGACCCCTCGCGGTAAGGAGTGGTGGGCCCCCGGGGGCTCGAACCCCGGACCAAGAGATTAAGAGTCTCCTGCTCTACCAACTGAGCTAGAGGCCCAATCCGCCCGCCGGGGATTGTTCATCGACGGCGGTCGGTGCGGATTGATCTTGAGTGCCGTTTCCAAAGTTGCGACAGCTGGCCAACTTCGGCCGGGCCCTCAAGTTTTTGTTAACTGTCAACTGCCCTCGGCCTGCGGCCGAGCGAAATTGATCGATGAAAATTGATCTTAAGTGCAATCTCGAATCGCGCGAATTGTCCTTCAAAGATCATTTGAGATCAATTCGCACCTGCCAATACCGCCTGTCAATTCGCCGCAGGTCATCGCTGACATAACGGCAGCGCACTAAAGATCAATTCGCACCAGCCAATAGCGCCTGTCAATTCGCCGCAGGCGAATTGGGGTGGACGATGGGGCTCGAACCCACGACGACCGGAATCACAATCCGGGGCTCTACCAACTGAGCTACGCCCACCATTGTTCGTTTGACAAAATCACTTCCCTGCTACTTGCGTTCGTACTTGTTTGGTGCGCCCGGCAGGACTCGAACCTGCAACCTCCGGCTTAGCGTACCCGCTACCGCTTTCGCGGCCTCGCATTGCGAGTTTGTGGTCTGGACTATCTCTTCACCATCTCAGGTGCCACACGTATAGTCTCTACGGAATCCCTCGATAATCAACTGGCACAGCACAATTATCGCTTATCGCCAGTACACCCTGGAACAATTTCCCCAGCCCTTCCCGGCGACGCGGTCCAGCCGTGGTCGGCTCGACCCGCGGGTTTCCACGGGATTGCCATCAGCATGACCTGTTAAGGTTTCCCCGTTACGGTGCGGTCCACTGCAGCGGTTCTGTTTTCCGATGCAGGCTCCACGTTCAAAGGCCGATGCTCTATCCGATTGAGCTACGGGCGCTTTCAAACAAGCTGACGATCTCTACCTGGCAAATCGTACGTTTTGGTCGGGGCAGCAAGATTCGAACTTGCGACCCTCTGCTCCCAAAGCAGATGCGCTACCAGGCTGCGCCATGCCCCGATGCCAATACCCGCTCCGCAAAGTCCTGTGCACGGGGCACCGGGCCCGGCGGGGGCACGATGATAAGGCCGGCCTACCGGTCAGTCAATTTTGATTTGATTGGGTTTTTCAGCGGCTGAGGCGCTTCATGCGCGGCTGGCCCTTTGGTATCGTGCGACCAGGCACCACTATTGAATCACACGAGACCGGAGCATCGATGAAGACCGTTATTGCCGCAATGCTGATGCTCGCCTCCGTCCAGGCCGTCGCCGAACAGGCTGTTCCCGCTCACGCTTACGTGCGCTTCGAAACCACCGAAGGCAACATCGTCGTCGAACTCGACGGGCGACGCGCACCTTTGACGGTGAAAAATTTCCTTGCCCTGGTCGAGTCCGGCTATTTCGACGGCACCATATTTCACCGCGTCATACCCGGGTTCATGATCCAGGGCGGCGGGTACACACCCGGATTGAAATCGAAGGAACCGGAAGGCGAGCTGGCAAATGAATCCGGCAACGGGCTGCGGAATCTTCGCGGCACGATCGCGATGGCCAGACGGTCGGACCCGCACACGGCGGTCGCACAGTTCTACATCAACCTGGCAGACAACCCGTCTCTCGACCCGCAGCCGGACCACTGGGGATACGCCGTCTTCGGCGTCGTTATCGAGGGCAGTGACACGGTCGATCGTATCGCCGCAAGCCCCACCGGCCCGGCGGGCCAGTTCAGCAAGGACGTGCCGGTCGTGCCGGTAGTGATCAAGAAGGCCGTCCGCTTCGAGTACGGCAGTTGAGGCGGGACTCAGGGCGTTATCCGGGCTGGAGCGGGCATCCGTGACGACGCTCTTCATCTCCGACCTGCACCTGGAAGGCGCGCGGCCGGATATCGCCGATCAGTTCTTCGAATTTCTGCGCGGCGAGGCGGCTGGCGCGGATGCCCTGTACATCCTCGGTGACCTGTTCGAGTCCTGGGTCGGCGACGACGATCCCGATGAGCACTATGCGATGGTCAAGCAGGCGCTGCGCGCACTGGCGACAGGCGGAACACCGGTATATTTCATGCACGGCAATCGCGATTTCATGATCGGCCAGCGCTTCGCCGCAGAATCGGCGGTGACCTTGCTCGCGGACCCGCTGATGCTGCGCATCGAAGGTACGGAGGTGCTGCTGAGCCACGGCGATTCGATGTGCACCGACGATATCGAGTACCAGCAGTTTCGCCAGATGACGCGGAATCCCGCGTGGCAGGCAATGATGTTGCAAAAGCCGCTGGCCGAACGCCTGGCTTTCGCCCGCCAGGCACGTGCCGCCAGCATGCAGCGCGGCGCAACCCTGAACCCGGTGATCTCGGACGTCAACCAGGGGGCCGTCGAAGCGCTGATGCGTAAGCACGGGACGACGCAGCTGCTGCACGGTCATACCCACCGCCCTGCCGTGCATGAATTCCTGCTCGACGGGAAGCCGGCGACACGCATGGTGCTCGGCGACTGGTACGAACAAGGCAGCGTGGTTCGCTGGGACCGCCACGGCCCGCGGCTGGAGTTTCTGCCGCGAAAAAAAGGGGTCGAACCCATTTAGATCCCTCTGGCTCAAATCACAGTCAGGGTCAATTCGTGATTGGCCACATCGTCCACGAACTAAGATTTAAATCGGTTCGACCCCTTTATGGGGCTCCCGGAGTGAAAGCGGAACTGCGGATCGGGGGCAAGGATCAGCTCTGCTTCGAGACGCTGCAGCTCGCCGAGGCGCGCCGTGAGTTCCTCCCCGGCGAGCCCGCATTCAGTCCTGGCCAGCGCCAGGTATTCCTCGAAATGGCGCGCCTCCGATGCCAGCAGGCCCAGGTAGAAGGTTTGCAGCGTGTCGGGCAGGCGCGGTGCGATTGCCGCGAAGCGCTCGCAGGAGCGTGCCTCGATGAGAGCCGCCACCAGCAGCAGGTCGGCCATCCGCTGCGGCTCGCCTTGGCGCAGCGCTTCGCGCAGCTTCCCGGCATACCGTGAAGCCGAGAGCCGTTCGAACGGCACACACATGTCCTGCAAGATGCGGCGGACTTGCTCGAAGTGCCGCAACTCCTCCCGTGCAATCCTCGACATGCGATTGACCAGCGCGCTGCGCTCCGGGTAGCGGTAGATGAGTCCGAGCGCAGTCGACGCCGCTTTCAGTTCGCAGTTCGCATGATCCAGCAGCAACTCGGGCAGGCGCTCGACGGCGGCATCCACCCAGGAAGTCGGCGTCGGCGCCAGCAGGAAGGAACGCACCGCGTCCAGGCCATTCGCCAAGCCGGTACTGCCGCGCCCCGGTGTCTGAGTTCCGGACATGGGCGCAAGTATAATTAGTAAGAAAGGGGTCGGACCGATTTAAATCACACTGGCCCAGACCACGGTCAGAGTCAGATTGTGACTGATCTAAATCGGTCTGACCCCTTTTTTGCCAATCCTGCGGACCACTGTGAACACTTCGTCGTTGAACCAGAGGCCGCCGTACTTTTGCAGTACTTGCTCGGTTGCGTCGAGGTAAATGGGGGTCGCCATGGCCGGTTCGAGCCTCTCGTCCTCGATCTGCGCGACGTAGACGGCCGCGTTCCACGCGGCGAACAGTGTCGACGTTCCGATGTTCGACTGAATCTCGTCCGGCAACGTGTGCATCTCGTAGCTGATGATCGCCTCGGAGTCCGAGATCGCGCGGAAGTCGTACTCCGCGACGTCACCCTTGAGCTGTCGGCGCAGCACGTCCAGCAGCTCGTGTCGATTGACCTTGAACGGGTCCTCGCCGGGCCAGATCCGGCGGATCAGTTCGAGTCCCGGGTCGTTGCCACTGGACTGCGCGATGACCGCCCGGCCTCCCGGAGCGAGTGCCCGGCACATGGGTTCCAGCACCCGCTTGACCTTGAATTCGGCGTCCATTCGGGCCCGCCAGGGCTGGGATACGAGGATGAGGTCGTAGTCCGCGCGCCCGTCGCCCGGGCGCGGCCGGATATCGTCCAGGGCGAAAGCATGATCCTCGCGATACAACACGAGCACCGACGGTTTTTCGTACAACGGATTGCCGGTTTTTTCGCTCGCCCTGACCTTCCAGCCGTCCACGAGTTGCGGGTCGAGTGCGCGCAGCTGTTCCCCAAAGTCTGCGGCCGTGTTATTCCGCAGCGGCACATCGAGCCAGTTCAAGCGGTCCTTCCCTTCGACAGTCAACCATGGCGACTCGGTGTATTTGAGATTGGTGAAGATGACGACGGTTGCCGGATGCTCGACAAAACGATCGGGCAGCTTGTCGAGGCTCATGCGTATGTCCTCGAGGCTGATTTCCTTGCCGACGACAAACAGTGGAATGGTCGGAAAGGATTTGTGCGTCGCGCGCATGACGTGGCTCAACAAAGTCCCATCGCCCATACCGGCATCGTAGATGCGCAATGCCGGTGGCGTCGGCTTCACGTGGCCGACTTCCGCGATCGCACGCTCGGCTATTTTCCACTTCTCGTTGCAGGTGGTTATGAAGGAGAGGTATTTCTGCCGATTGTCATAGAAGCGGAATGGCTTGCCGTCGCGTCCCATGCTTATGCCCTTTGGTTTCCGCCGGCCACGGTGCGCAGCGCCTTCAACTCGAACAATGTTTCGACGCGATCTCCGCGCCTTCCGCGAGGCTCTGCAGCTTCGCCCAGGCCACGTCCGGATCGATGCCCCGCATGCCGACGTGCACGCTGAATCCGCAATCCACGCCCGCCATCACGCGCTCGGGCCCGACGATGTTGACGAAGTGCTCGATGCGTTGTGCGACCAGTTCGGGATGCTCGATGTAGTTTGACTGCGGTTCGATGACGCCGGGGCACAGTGTCTTTTGCTCCGGAATGTCCATCTGCTCGAACAGCTTCCACTCGTGCGCATGGCGCGGATTGGCCGCTTCGAAGAGAACCGTGTCGGGCTTGGCCTTCCACACCAGGTCCATGATCCCGGTAACGGGGACGTCGCAATGATGCGGCCCCGGATAGTTGCCCCAGCAGAGATGCATGCGCAGCTGGCTCGACGGTATGTTCCGCACGCTGTGATTCAAAGCCTCGATGTTCATCTGCACCCGCTTGCGAAAGGCTTTTGCATCCAGGTCGGCGAACACCGTGTGCCGGCCCATCGCGAGGTCCGGGCAATCGAGTTGCACGGCGGCACCGGCTGCCGCGATGGCCTCGTATTCGTGGCGCATGGCTTCAGCAATTGCGAAGACGTATTCCTCATCGCTCGCGTAGTACTCGTTGGGAAAGAAAAGCGCGACGACGCCCGGCGAGGCTGCGCTGGAGAAGATCCGCTCCACGCCGGCGGCGCTGGCAGCACGTTGCAGGTTGACCATGTCCTCGGCTGCCGCCTGCGTGTCCTTCACGGTTATCGGTCCGGTACACGCGGGTGCGGTCCGCTTGCGACGGCCGGGATTGGCCGCGACCAGTTCCATGCTTTTCGGGTACTCGGCGAGATCAGCGAAATAGTAATTCTCGGGCGACTTGCCGCCGAAGCCGTCCAGCCGGTCCTTGACGTAAGTCGCGTAGCTCGGTTTCGACATCTCGCCGTCGTTGATGACATCGATCCCGGCATCGACCTGCCTGCGTACCGTGTCATCGACGGCCCGCGCCACGAGTTGTGCCAGCGCCTTCTCGTCCACCGGCACGCCGTCGCCTTTCGCCCACATCGCCGCGATCAGCTCTTCGGGCCTCGGCAGGCTGCCGGTATGGGTTGTCAGGATCCGCGCCATTTGTCCTGGTTCCCCGCTTGCTTGTGGCCGCCGCCGCTGGCGGCGAGCGCGTTGCGGTCAGCCACCGTACTCGGCCCGCAATTCCCTGCCCGCCTGCACCATCGCCCGCAGTTTGCCGAACGCGCCCTCGCGCGACAGGTACTTCATGCCACAATCCGGTGCGAGGATGATTCGCTTCGCGTCGACATGTTTGAGCGCTCGCCGTACCCTCGATTTGATCGTTGCGACGCTCTCGACCTCGTTGCTCGAGAGGTCGATGACTCCGAGGAGTATCACCTTGTCCGGCAGCGTCTCGAGGACCTTGCAATCGAGGCCGGATTGCCCGGTCTCGATCGAAACCTGCTTGCAGTGCGTCTTGCCGAGTTCGGGCAGGAACGAGTAACCCTCGGGCCGGCTATGTATCAATGCGGCATAGCCGAAACAGATGTGGATGCAGGTGGTGCCGTCGATATTCTCCAGCGCCCTGTTGAGCGCATCGACGCCGTATTCGCGTGCCGCATCGGGCCGTGCCTGCATGTAAGGCTCGTCGAGTTGCACGACATCTGCGCCGGCCGCGAACAGATCATTGACTTCTTCGTTGACGGCAGCCGCGTAATCTATCGCCGCCTCGGCGGGGCTCGGGTAATAATCGTTCTGCGCCTGTTGCGTCATCGTGAACGGCCCCGGCACGGTGAACTTGATGAGCCTGTCGGTGTTCTCGCGCAGGAACTTCACGCACTCCACGCCGACCGCATGCCTGCGCCGGATGGGCCCCGTGATGCGCGGGACAAACACGGGCTCGCCGCTGCGATCCAGTGCCTTGCCGGGCTTGTCGATGTCGACACCGTCGAGCGCGGTTGCGAAAAAATTCGAATAGCTTTCACGGCGGATCTCGCCATCCGTGACGATGTCGAGACCGGCGCGCTCCTGGTCGAGGATCGCGAGCCTTGTTGCGTCGTCCTGTGCTGATCGCAGGAAATCCTCGCCGATACGCCACAGTTCCTTTGCACGCGTACGCGGCGGGAACTGCTTTTTGAGCTTGTCGCGATCAATGAGCCAGTCGGGTTGCGGGTAACTGCCGACGATCGTTGCAGGAAACAATGGCAAGGACTTGGGCATGATTCAGGCCGACACCGCTTGCGCGGCCTCCACGTCAGAGAAATCGATCAGCTTGGACTTGTAGGTCTCGCGAGGCAACGTGCCGTAGGACACGAGGCGAATGTCGGCGGTCACGAGGAGGCGCGAACGTATATCCTCCGCAATGCGTCGCGCCAGATCGTCTGAAGAACCTGAGTATCCCTCGCCAAGTTCCACGACCACGGGCAACGGTGGTGCTTGCAGGACACCGAGCGATTTCGGTCGCACCTGGAGCATGCCGGACACATCGGGTGTGAACTCATTGAGTATGCTGCGTATGGCCGACGGGAACACGTTGACCCCGCGCACGATAAGCATGTCATCGGTACGCCCGACGCAGCGAATCCGTGGGCCGGTGCGGCCCGTCGGGTTGGGTTGCATGTTGACGACGACGTGGTCGCGACTGCGAAATCGCAACAGCGGCATGGCGTCACGTACCAACGCCGTATAGACGAGTTCTCCCTCGGCGCCGTCTTCCCAGGGTACGGGTGCACCGCTCACGGGATCGATCAGTTCGACGTGCACGAAGCCGCGTGCCATGAAATGCATGCCCTTGCCGTCCTCGTCTTCGGCCCATGCGCTCAGCGAGATGTCGCCGATGCCCATCGATTCACGCACCTTGCAGCCGAAGGCGTCCTCGATGCGGCTGCGAATGAGCGGATCGCCCCCGCCCGGCTCTCCGGCCGTGATCATGTTCTCGAGGCCGAGCGTTCGTGTATCGATACCGTGCTGCTGGCACCAATCGATCAGGTACAGGCCGTAAGAGGGCGTACAACTGATGCCGGTGGCTGCGAGTTTCTGCGTGGCCGTAACCAGGCGCTCCGTGTTGCCTGTGCCCACGGGGATGACCGTGCAGCCGATCTTGTCGAAGCCGTAATAAACCGCACCGGCAACGAATGGGCCCGCATTGAAGCCGACGACGACACGCTGTCCCTTGCGGAACCCCGCCGCCGAATAACCGCGCGCGACGTTGGTCGCATAGATGTCGATGTCCCGTTGCGTAAGGCCGAGGTAGCAGGGGACGCCCGTCGTACCGCTGGTGCTGAACACGCGCAGCAGGTCCTCCGGCTTGCACGCGAGGTGCTCGCCGAAAGGCGGCGATGACGCCTGGGTGCGGCGCAACTCATCTTTCTCGGTAAACGGCAACGACGTTATGGCGTCGAGTTCGCCGACTGCGTCGGGGCTCTTGAAACCGGCCGCAGCAAGTTTCCGGCTGTAAAAAGCGGAATTTGCAAACAGGTAGGCGAGCTGCTTTTTGTACGACGCCCTGTCGAGCGCGAACTGTGCCTCGACCGCCCGGGTCTCGACGTCCGGGTCGTACATCATGCGGCAGCTCCATGCCGGTATCGCGTCCCGTTCACGGCAAACACCCGACGCCGGCCGCCTACGCAGACCAGCGCTTCGTGCACTCGCCGACCCGTCGCCCGAGCTGCCTGGCGGTTTCCAGGTCGGCGTTCGTCGGCGCGACATCGGGTCCCTCGTCCAGGTTCGACTGGGACATCGCGCCGAGAAAGGAACCGAGCCGGTTCAGGTCCTTCACCGAGCCCTTGGACGTGTTGTTGCCCGGCATCAGGTTCAGGTTGATCCAGACCATGCCGTGCTGTGCCGCAAAGCACGCAATGCCCACGAGGGTATTCTGCTTGTCGCCGTTGATCGAACCCGAGTTGGTAAATCCGGCAGCAAGTTTGTCCACCCACTTTTGCTCCATCCAGCGCTTGGACGTTGCCTCCATGAACGTCTTGATGCCGGCAGACGGCAGGCCCATGTACGTCGGGCAGCCGAAGATGATTGCATGGGCGGAATCGAGCTCAGTCCAGGATGAGCTGTCCATGTCCACCAGGTCTTCAACCGGTACGAGCTTTCCCTCGACGCCATCCACCTGGTTCAGCCCGTCGCACACCGCCTCGGCTTGCTTCTTTGTGTGGCCGAAGCCGCTGTGGAAGACGATACATGCAGATCTCGTCATGCCCTGACCTCGTTGCAACCTCTATCGGTGATACGCCTCGTTGTTCGGCGCGTGGTTTCCCGCCAGCCAGCGTTTGAGCTCGCTGTGAGCTTTGGCCTTCTGCTCCGCATTGATCTGATCGACGTTCTCGTCGTCGACCGTGAATTCGATCAAGAGCTTCGCGGGATCGAAGACGTACAGCGAGTAGCAGTAGCCATGGTTCAGTATGTAAGTGTCGGGCGCGGTGATTCCGGCAGCCGCAAGGCGATCGCGTATCCCGTCCTGCGTCTTCTGGTCCACCTTCATGGCCAGGTGGCGGAACCCGGACAGCGGCAGCTCCGGGCCAAATTCCTTATTGTCCTCCTTGTCCCTGAACTGGAAGAACGCCAGGCATTCACCGTTGCCGATCTCGAAGAAACAGTGCATGTAGGTGCGTTCCTTGCCGAACAGTTCTGTCTTCTCGCACCAGGTGGCAATCAGCGGAAAGCCGATGATGTCCTCGTAGAATTTGCGCACTGCCTCCATGTCCGTCGTCACGTGAGCATTGTGATGCAGCCTGCTCTTTACCAATGGTTTTGCGCTCATTTGAATGTTGACCTCCGTCCAGACGCTGTTATCAGAAATCCTTGATAAAGGTTACACCCCAACGGCGCGGCGGTGCAGGCCAGAGGAAATTCAGGCCCGGCGCCGGCCCCGGTGAGAACTCGGCGTTGTATTCCTCGTCGAGCAGGTTTCTTGCCCAGATGGCCAATGACCAGTTGTCCGCGAGCTCCATTCCGATCCGCAGGTCGACGAGGTCGACCGGGCTGCGGACCGAGATGTTGCCGGGATCCCACCAGGTATCTCCCATGTGCTGGTAGTCGAGCCGGATGAAACCTTCCGAGTTCTCGCCGCCCCAGCCTAGCGGGTAGCGGAATTCTCCGCCGAGATTGATGGTGTTCTTGGTGACCAGCGGCGCCTGGTTGCCGTTGTCGGCCGGATCGGCGGCTTCCTTGATGTCGCTGTCGGTGTAGCCAAACCCGAAGTAGGCACTCAGGTACTCGTTGAACTGGGCATTGCCCTCGAGCTCGAATCCCATGTAACTGACTTCCGGGATGCCGCCGAGGTTTTGCGTGCTGGTCGCCGGGTCGAAGAAGAAGAAGTACGCGTTCTCGAAATCCGTGTAGTAGGCGCTCAGCGATGTCGCGAATCGCCCTCCCCCGTAGACGGATTTGACGCCGAGTTCGAAGGTATCGGCAATCTGCTCGTCGAACAGGTCCTCGACGCCGGGCTCCGGAACGGCAGCCCCTACGCCGCTCTGGTTGAAGCCGCCGCTGCGAAAGCCGCGGCTGTAGTCGCCGTAGAACATCAGGTCATCATTGGGCCGGTAACGCAACGTCAGTTTCGGTTGCAACGCATCCCAGGTTTCCTCGCGCACCTCGCCAAAGGTGATGCCGATGCCGCCGGTCGGGTCGTAGAGCGGTTCGGTCAGGGTCGTGTTCTCGCGTGTGTCCTCGTCGTAGCGCAGCGAGAACGAAACCTGGAACGCGTCGGTGAGGTCATAAGCCACCTCGCCGAACACGGCCCAGGCAATATTATCCTGTGCGTCAGCGAGCAGGCTCAGCTGCGGGCTCGGGTCCGACGCGCCACCGGGAACGAACAGCGATATGCGCGGTACACGATAGACCGGGAACACGCCGTTACCGCGATCGATCTGGTTGCCGGTCGAGATGTAGCGATCGGTACTGATCGCGTAGACGCCCGCAATCCAGCGGAAACGCTTATCGGCCGGCGAAATAAATCTGAACTCCTGGCTCCACGAGTCGGTATCCAGGAATTGGGTCTGGCTCAGGTCTGCAAAAGGGTCACCCGTGATGCCTGTGATTATCGGGCCGATGGGAAAGAAGTTGATCAGCGATTCGTTGATCGGCACGAAGTTGAACTGGTCGCCGGTCAGCAGTTCCTCGAGATCGTCGTAAGCCGTAATCGAGGTGAACGTCCCTGCATCGCCGGTCCAATCCAGCTTCAGTGCCAGGTTGTAGATATCGCGCTCGTTGGTACCAGGGTTGTTCACGCGTACCGGCAGGCTCGTGTCATCGACCTCGGCGTCGATCGTGAAGTACAGTGCCTGTGTCTCGAGCTGCGAAGTGCTCAGGCGCAAATCGGCCGAAAAGGTATCGCTCGGCTCGTAGAGGAGTCGAACGCGCGCCGACAGATCCTTATAGGGGTCCGCTTCCTCGCTGAGAAACTCGTTGTCGATATAGCCGTCCGTGTCGACGTAAGACGCGGTCGCACGGTATTTGAAGGCTTCGGAATTGCCGACCGGGCCGCTCACCGTGCCGCGAAACGTGTAGCCGGGGCCCGAGTCCGCGCCGAGTTCGACGCGACCTTCGAACTCGTCGCCGGGACTCTGCGACACGATCGTTATCGCACCGCCGATGGCATTCCTGCCATACAGGGCGCCTTGCGGTCCGCGCAGCACTTCGATCTGCTGGATGTCGATCAGCTGCTGGGTGAACTCTGCAGGGTTCGCCATCAGGACGCCGTCCACGAGCACGGCGACCGACATTTCGCTGTTGCGTGCCTGCGATATGCCGCGAACGTTGATGAACGCATTGCCGGCATTCTGGGTCTCTACCAGCGTGGCGTTCGGCGTGAGATTGATGAAGTCGCGCGGCGTCTCGATACCCGCCGACCGGATTTCCTCGGCCGTAAATGCACGCACGGAAACGGGTGTCTCCTCGAGGGTCTCAGAGCGCTTGCGAGCGGTGACGACAATTTCCTCGAGCAATGTTTCCTGAGCACGGACCTCAGGCATGGCGAGCGAGGCGATTACGCCTGTGAGAAGCAAAGTAACGACATTTTTCATCGAACTCCCCCCGGTGTTCTTTGCATCGGAATCATGAATCGTAGTATTTTCGATATGCGAAATCAAATTCGATATGCGAAAAACAAGCCATCCTGGTGAGTGTCGCGCGGCCGGTAAAGCAGCAATTGCACTATCGTGCCGGCCGGCTGATGATGGCAAATAGCTGATTGACCGCCCCGGGGACTCGAGATGACGCGCAAATCCGGCAAGAAAACGGCCACAACGGCGATATGCTCCTTCGATGCGGAAAACGTGTTGATTCGGGGCAGGAACCTGGTCGACGAGTTGATCGGCAAGTATTCGTTCACTGAACTCATCCTGCTCCAGGGGCTCGGCAGCGAGCCGACCAAGACGCAGTCCCGGATCGTAGACGCTGTGTTGGTCACGATCATGGAGCACGGTCTCGTCCCGTCGGCGATCGCAACCCGGCTGACCTGGCATGGCGCCCCGGAATCGTTCCAGGGTGCTATTGCGGCCGGGCTGCTCGGCGTCGGGGACCGGTACGCCGGCACGGCGAGCGAGTGTGGCGGGATACTCGAGCGCATCGTTGCAGCACCTCAAGCCGCTCGCAAACAGAAATCCATCGACGAGGTTCACGGGTGCCGCGACGCCGGTCGCCCTGTGCCCGGCTTCGGTCATCCGGTTCATCATGAGAAAGACCGGCGTGTCGATCGTCTCATCGAGGTCGCAAAGGAAGCCGGTGCCGGCGGCGAATTCATCGCCGCCATGCGGCTGCTCGAAGCGGCGGTCAATGAGGTACTCGGCAGGAAACTGGTCATGAATGTCAGCGCGGCAATCGCGGCCGTGCTGGCCGAAGCCGGCGTTCCTTCGTCAATGATGCGCGGCATCGTGCTTACTGCGCGTTGCGCCGGCCTGGTCGGGCATTTGCACGAGGAGATGCATAATCCCGCCGGTCATGCGCTCTGGCTCGCGGCGCAGGACGGTGTCGATTCAGTTTCCTGAATCGCGACACATGTGGATCGATGTCGGGCAGGGCCGGCTGTACGTCGAGGTTACAGGCAACGGTCCGCCGCTGCTTGCGATTCACGGCTGGCCGCTCGATCACCGCGTTTTCGAACCGCAGGTCAGCGGATTGTCTTCCTCGCTCAAGGTCATTGCCTACGACCGCCGTGGCTTCGGCAAGTCGGAGGCGCGCCCGGACCTGCGCCTCGAGGTCGCTGATATCGATCACATACTCGACGCACTCGATCTCCCCTCGGTGCACCTGCTCGGCATGTCGCAAGGCGGCCGCATAGCGCTTCGATATGCAGTCACACACCGCCATCGATTGCGCTCGTTGATATTGCAAGGCGCCGTCATCGACGGCCTGCACGTGGCGGAACCGGATGCAGATCGGATCCCGATTGCCGAATACTCGGCACTTGCGAAGAGCGGTCGTCTCGATGAAGTCCGGCGGCGCTGGCTGCGGCACCCGATGATGCAGCTCGGCGCCGGCTTCGATGCTGCATCGGACCTGTTGCAGGGGATCCTCGCCGACTACGCCGGCGCGGATCTCATCGACTTCGACGCGAACCGGTACCACTTCTCGGCCGATCTCCTCACGGCGCTGTCCGCACTGAATGTGCCGACGCTGCTGCTCACGGGCGCGCAGGAAACGCGGGCGCGCAAACGGCATGCCGATGAGATCGAGTCGCGCGTTGCAGATTGCGTGAGGTTGCAGCTCGAGAGCAGCGGACATTTGAGCAACCTGACGGAGCCCGAGCGCTACAACCGCGCCGTGCGTGAGTTTTGCGAAAAGGTCGAGACGGCGGGCGGCCCGCTATAACGCTGCACTGCGGATCGAGTCAGCCAGGATGGGGTACCTGCGCAGCTCGACCTCGATTTTTCGCGCCGCTTTGGTCAGTTCCGGCAAGCGCGATTCCACCATCGCCTGCATGTTCACCCGGGTCGTCGCTGTCGAACAGTTGATCGCCGCGAGTATCTCCCCCTGCGGGCCAAACACCGGTACTGCCACCGACACGATGCCATAATCGAGCTCGTCCTGGATGGACGCATAACCCTGCTTGCGGATGTGGGCGAGGATCTTCCTGAATTGCGACTTGGAGGTGATTGTTTTCGTCGTCAGCTTCGCCATGTCGACCTTGCCGATGTATTCCTCTACGCGTGATGGTTCCTCGAACGCGAGCAGGACCCGCCCGAGCGAGGTCGGATAGACCGGAAAACGCGTGCCGAAGCCGGCGGCGAGGCGAATCATGCGATTCGTCGACACATGGACAAGATAAAGAATCTCCGTGTTCGAAAGGACTGCGAGCGAAGAACTGTCGCCCGTCCTGTCGCGAACTTCCTGCAAATGCGGCCTGACCACCTCGTCGAGATTCATCGATTCGATGAACGCCGATGCGAAACCCATGACTTCCGGTGTCAGCAGGAACAACTTGCCCTTCCGACCGACATAACCGAGCTCGACCAGGGTGTGCAGGCAGCGCCTGGCGACGGCCGGGCTCAAGCCCGTCACCGCCGCAACTTCGCTGATCGTCATTTCCGGCCGTTCCCGGGTAAACGAGCGCAATGTCGAAAGGCCACGGGCCAGCGTACTGAGGTATTCCCCGTCCTTTTTCCTGGGCTTCGACTTGTCGACACTCATCGATCGCGTTCTCCCCAGACCCGCCGATAGTCGGCATCCAGCGTCGCGGCCAGGCCGGTTACAGCCATTCGCCGATCTCGGCCGCAGTTTGCAGCCGGTCTTCCGGTCGTTTCGCCAGCAGCATGTTCAACAGCGCCTGGTGTACGGCAAGCCGATGCGGCAACAGCGGTACCGGCGCTTCGCTGTGCTTGTAGATGATGCCCATGGCGTTGCTTGCCGTGTAGGGTTTTTGCCCGGTCAGCATCTCGTAGAAGATCACGCCCAGGCTGTAGATATCGCTCCTCGCATCCACGTCATTGCCGCGGCCCTGTTCCGGGCTCATGTAATACGGCGTACCGAAGATTTCCCCGCTGTCGGTTATTTCCTGCCGCAGGCGCATGCGCTTGGCCAGCCCGAAATCGATCAGCGCGATACTGCCGTCCACGCGCAACATGATATTGCCCGGTTTGAGATCGCGATGCGTAATCCCCACCGAATGCACTTTCGCCAGCGCACCGGAGATCTGCCTCAGGTAGCTGACGGCATCCGCCGTCCTGATGCCCGCCTCGATCTTCTGCCGCAGGTCGCCGCCGCCCAGGTACTCCATGGCGATGTGCGCGTGGTCATCGCTGACGCCGAGATCGAGAATCTTCACGATGTTCGGGTGATGCAGGTCTGCGATCAGTTCGTATTCCTGCAGGAAGCGATCGAAAGCCCCGATGCCTTCCGCAAGATCAGGCACCTGTTGCAATACCTTCAGCACGACTTTCAGGTCGTCCTGCTGGCGCTGGGCGAGATAGACCGCCGAGTGGGACGTCGCCGACAGTTTCCTGATGAAGCGGTAGCCCTTGATCAGCGGACTTATGCCCGTGCCCATGTCGCCGACAAACAGCGAGTCGGTGGTCGAGGTACGACGCTGCGCGCGCAGGATGTCGCCAAGCCGGACGATCAGCGCTTTGTGCCGTATCTGGTCGCGCACGAAAAAGGCGGCAACCTTGCAGCGCTCGGCCGCCTCCCTGGCGGATTCGTCGGCGGCGAAATAAACCACCGGCGGAAATCCGGGTGTCTTGCTGAAAAGCTTCAATGTATGCAGGGCATCGCGATCACCCTGCTGATCGCCGATCAGCACGACGTCGTTGCCTGCTCCGGAAAAGCTGTCGGGGAGATTGCCGGATTCGATTGGATCGAATTCGGTGATCACGCTGTCCGGCCAGTGCGTATTCACATGATGCGTGAGCAGGCGTCGGAAATCGGCATGGCCGTCAATGATCATGACCTTGATGCTCATGCTGTCTGCTTGCCCGCGATGCCGACGAGGCCCAGTCGTCCGATACCGGTACGCATCGGACCGGTACTACATGCCAACCGCTGTATCCGACCGGTCGGCAGCGCCGTCCGTCTCCTCGGGAACGGCCTCGCCGCCCCGGCTGTGCAGCTTCAGTTCGCGCCTGGCCTTGGCCTGGTCGTTGCGCACCAGTTCGAGTCCCTTCAGGTATTCCTCGGTCACGTTGGCGGTGACGTATTCGCCGGAGAAACACGAGGTATCGAACTCGCGGATCTCCGAGTTGTCGTGGCGCACGGAACGAATCAGGCCGTGCAGGTCCAGGTAGATCAGCCGGTCGGCACCGATGATCTTCTGCACTTCAGGCACGGTACGGCCACTCGCGACCAGTTCCGTCACGGCCGGCATGTCGATGCCGTAGACGTTCGGGAAACGCACCGGCGGTGCCGCGGATGCGAAATAAACCTTGCGCGCGCCGGCCTCCCGCGCGAGCTTGATGATCTGCTTCGAGGTCGTGCCGCGCACGATCGAATCATCGACCAGCAGCACGTTCTTGCCGCGAAACTCGAGGTCGATGGCGTTCAGCTTGTGGCGCACGGATTTGGAACGCTCGGCCTGTCCCGGCATGATGAACGTCCGGCCGATGTAGCGATTCTTGATGAAGCCCTCGCGATACTTGACGCCCAGGTGATACGCCACCTGTCCTGCGGAGGTGCGGCTGGTATCGGGTATCGGTATGACGACGTCGATGTCGTGATCCGGCCACTCCCGGACGATTTGCCCGGCAAGTTGCTCGCCCATGCGCAGCCGCGCCTTGTAAACGGACAGGTTGTCGATGATGGAATCCGGCCGCGCGAAATACACGAACTCGAAGATGCAGGGTGCATAACGCGTCGCGCCTGCAAATTCGCGATTGTGCATGACCCCGTCGTTGTCGATGAACACGACCTCACCCGGGCGGATGTCGCGCAGTCTCTTGAATTGCAGGATGTCGAGGGCGACGCTCTCGGATGCGACCATGTACTCAGTGCCGGCGTCGGTTTCCCGCTGCCCCATGATTATCGGGCGTATACCGTTCGGGTCGCGAAACGCCACGATGCCGTGGCCGATGATCATTGCAACGACGGCATAGCCGCCGGA
>DATICC010000005.1:0-8553 GCA_035457045.1 Woeseiaceae bacterium
CCCCCCGCGGCGCCGGCGTGTGGCACGGTACCGATCATCAGATCGCTTGCGATGCGGGCTCCGGCTTCGCAGGCCCTGCGCCTGCACCGTTACTCAGGAGCGCTCGTCGGGGAAATTCTGCTCGAGCACCTTGCGCGCATCGGCGGCGAGCTCGGTCATGCCGAGTGCTTCGTAGGCCTCGATCAGCAGGCGCAGCGATTCGGCGCCGCTGTCTGCGCCGTGATACTCCTCGAGTGCGGTCTTGGCGCGGTTGGCGGCGGCAACATAGGCGCCGAGCTTCAGGTAGTAGGCCGCAACACTGTTCTCGTATGCGGCGAGCCGGTTCTTCAGGTAGATCATGCGTTGCCTTGAATCCTCGGCATACGGACTCGCGGGATAACGTTCGACCAGCCGCCGGAAAGTGGAGAACGACAGTTCGGCATCGATCGGCGGCCGATTGTCGGTGCTGCGACGAAACAGTTTCTCCAGGGCCCCCTTGTCCTGGTCGAAATACGTCAGTCCTTTTACGTACAACGCGTAGTCGACCCGCGGATGCGTGGGGTTTTCGCGAACGAAGGTATCCGCGGCATCGATGGCCTGTTCCTTCTGGCCGGCCTTGTAGTAGGCATAGGCAAGTTCCAGCTGGATCTGGGTGGCGAATTCGCTGAATGGAAAGCGCGCCTGCAGGGCTTCGTAAATCTCGATGGCACGCCGGTAGTTGCCGCTTTCCAGGGAAATCTGCGCCTTTTCATAGGCTTGTTTGACGTCCCTGACGAAGGCATCCTCCTGCTCGTCATTACCGGCGCAGGAGCCGAGCAGCAGGGCAAGCGCCGCCACTGGCAGGCAGCGCCGCAGGGTCTTCCTGACGCTGTGCGCGTGAATCGCTGCGTGAAGTTGCGCGAGCTTGTTCATCAACATCCCGGATTGGATACTTGCCGCCGGCTGGTGCCGGAATCGGGCCAAGTGCCGAAGTATACCGTAAACTGCAATGCCGCTACCCGGACCTGCACCCGCCGGATGCAGCTGAAATTCCCGAATGAACGACGCAAAACCAGCAGAACGACTCACCCGGCCTGTCCCTGCTCAGCTGGACGGCCAGCGATTGGACCTGGCACTGGCGCGGATGTTTCCGGACTATTCGAGAAGCCGCCTGAAAGAATGGATACTGCAGGGCCGCGTCACCGTGCACGGCGCCAGCAGAAGGCCGAGGGATCCCGTGCAAGAGGGCGAACTGGTGGAACTCACGGTCATTGCTGAAGCAGCGGTTGTAAGCCTCCCGGAGTCGATTGCCATCGATGTCGTTTACGAGGATGACGACCTGCTGATCATCAACAAACCTGCGGGGCTGGTGGTGCATCCCGGCGCGGGCAACACGCGCGGTACGCTGATGAACGGCTTGTTGCATCACGCACCGCAACTGGCAACTTTGCCGCGGGCGGGAATCGTTCATCGCCTCGACAAGGACACGAGCGGCCTGCTGCTCGTGGCCAAAACTCTGACGGCGCATACCGCGCTGGTGAGACAGTTGGCCGAACGCAGGATCACGCGAAAATACGTCGCCGTATGCAACGGCGTGTTGACGGGCGGCGGCACGGTCGATGCGCCGATTGGCCGGCATCCCGTCGACCGCAAGAGAATGACCGTACGCGATGATGGCAAGCCGGCAATTACGCATTACCGCGTCATCGAACGATTCGCGTCGCATACATATATAGGTGTCGAACTGGAGACGGGCAGGACACATCAGATCAGGGTGCACCTTGCGCACCGGCGTCATCCGCTGGTTGGTGACAGCACCTACGGCGGGCGGCTCGCTCTGCCGGCCGGCGCGGGCGATGAATTGATCGATGCCTTGCGCCGTTTTCGCCGCCAGGCATTGCACGCGCAAAACCTTTCGTTCCTGCACCCTCGCAGCGGCTTGCCCGTCAATGTCAGCGTCGATCCTCCGGTCGATTTCCTGCAGCTGTTGCAGGTGCTGCGCCGCGCGGCAGTGGTCAAATCCTGATGGCGGGGTGGCTGAAAGCCGACTGGCCGGCACCCGCGGGCGTCGTCGCTGGAACCAGCCTGCGCTCCGGCGGCGTGAGTAGCGGGCCCTACGACTCCCTGAACCTCGGCGCTCACGTGGGTGACAGCGCCGGCTGCGTCGAGGAGAATCGCCGGCGCTTTCTCGAGGCTTGCAGGGTGCCGGCGGAGCCTGTCTGGTTGAGCCAGGTGCATGGTACGCGGGTGATCGTCGACCCCCCGCGGACAGCCATTCCGCCGCAGGCGGATGCGGTGCTGGTTCGTCGCGCCGGAGAGGTTTGTGCCGTGTTGACCGCTGACTGCCTGCCGGTGCTGTTTACCAGCCAGGACGGCGACGAAGTTGCCGCAGCACACGCAGGCTGGCGCGGTCTGCTGAACGGTGTGCTCGAAGCCACGGTAGCGGCCATGACTGCGCCGCCGGGCCGCATACTGGCCTGGTTCGGCCCGGCCATTTCGCAGCCATCCTTCGAGGTCGGCCCGGAGCTGCGCGATCAATTCTGCGACCGTGATCCGGCCGCGGCCCTGCATTTCGCCAGGAACGCGCGGGGCCGCTGGCAGGCCGACCTTTACGGCCTGGCGCGCCAAAGGCTCGAGGCAGCCGGATTAAGTCAGGTTTTCGGTGGCGGCCATTGCACGTACACGGATCGGCAACGGTTTTTCTCCTACCGTCGGGACGGAGAATGCGGCCGCATGTGCAGCTTCGTTTTTCGATATCCGCCTTGAAATAGGGCCATGCGGCGCTATGTCCTGCGCAGTCATGCCACACGATCCCGGGTTCGCTTTATGAGAATGGACAAACTGACAAGCAAGTTTCAGATGGCGCTGGCCGAGGCCCAGTCCCTGGCCGTGGGCCAGGACCACCAGTTCATCGAGCCGGTGCACGTCCTCGTGGCGCTGCTGGACCAGCAGGGCAGCACGGTTCGCGGCCTGCTGGTGAAGTCCGGCGTCAATGTAAACCTGCTGCGCTCCCAGCTCGGCGTGGCACTCGACCGCCTGCCGAAGGTCGAGGGTACCGGCGGCGATACCCATATCGGCAATGACCTCAACAAGCTGCTGAACCTGACGGACAAGCTCGCGCAGAAGCGCAACGATCAGTTCATTTCGAGTGAACTGTTCGTACTGGCAGCACTGGATGACAAATCGCCGCTTGCCAACATCCTGAAACAGGCAGGCGCGGTCCGCGGAGCGATCGAGAAAGCGGTCGACGAATTGCGGGGCGGCCAGCAGGTGAACGATCCGAATGCCGAAGACACGCGGCAGGCGCTGGAGAAGTACACCATCGACCTGACCGAGAGGGCAGAGCAAGGCAAGCTTGATCCGATCATCGGGCGGGACGACGAAATTCGCCGAACCATTCAGATCCTGCAAAGGCGCACCAAGAACAACCCCGTGCTGATCGGCGAGCCCGGCGTCGGCAAGACCGCGATCGTCGAAGGCCTGGCACAACGCATCGTCAACAACGAAATCCCCGATGGATTGCGCAACAAGCGCATCCTGTCGTTGGACATGGGCGCGCTGATCGCAGGTGCAAAATTCCGCGGTGAGTTCGAAGAGCGGCTGAAATCGGTGCTCAACGATCTTGCCAAGCAGGAAGGCCAGATCATTCTTTTTATCGACGAACTGCATACCATGGTTGGTGCCGGCAAGGCCGAAGGTTCGATGGACGCGGGCAATATGCTGAAACCGGCGCTGGCACGAGGCGAACTGCATTGCGTGGGTGCGACGACGCTCGATGAATACCGCAAGTACGTGGAAAAGGACGCCGCTCTCGAACGGCGATTCCAGAAAGTACTGGTGAACGAGCCGACGGTCGAAGACACGATTGCCATCCTGCGCGGCTTGAAGGAACGCTACGAGGTACACCACGGCGTCGAAATCACGGACCCGGCAATTGTCGCCGCGGCCACGCTGTCGCACCGGTACATAAGCGACCGCCAGCTGCCGGACAAGGCGATCGACCTTATCGATGAGGCCGCGTCGCGTATCCGTATCGAAATCGATTCGAAGCCGGAAATCATGGACCGGCTGGAGCGCCGCATCATCCAGCTGAAAATCGAACGCGAGGCGCTGAAGAAAGAGTCCGACGAAGCGTCCAAAAAACGCCTGGACGACCTCGAGTCGCAGCTCGGCGACCTGGAACGGCAGTATTCCGACCTCGAGGAGGTCTGGAAAGCCGAGAAGGCGGCGATGCAGGGTGCAGCGCACATCAAGGAGGAACTGGAGCGCACCCGGCTGGAGCTCGAAACCGCGCACCGCGCGGGTGATCTCGCGCGCATGTCCGAATTGCAATACGGCCGTATTCCCGAGCTCGAAAAGCAGCTTGCCGAGGCAATGAAAGCCGAGTCGAAGGAGACGACGCTGCTCCGCAACAACGTCACCGAGGAGGAAGTGGCCGAAATCGTCTCCAAATGGACCGGCATCCCGGTATCGAAAATGCTCGAAGGCGAGAAGGAGAAGCTGCTGCAGATGGAAACCATCGTGCAGAGGCGCGTTGTGGGTCAGGAGGAAGCACTCACGGCGGTTGCGAACGCCATCCGCCGCTCGCGGGCCGGGCTTTCGGACCCGCGGCGTCCCATCGGCTCGTTCCTGTTCCTCGGTCCTACCGGGGTCGGCAAGACCGAGCTGACCAAGGCGCTGGCCGGATTCCTGTTCGATACAGACGACGCAATGGTGCGTCTCGATATGTCCGAATTCATGGAGAAACACTCGGTGGCCCGATTGATCGGGGCGCCGCCGGGTTACGTTGGTTACGAGGAGGGCGGCTACCTGACCGAAGCGGTAAGGCGGCGCCCGTACTCCGTCATATTGCTCGACGAGATAGAGAAAGCGCACCCGGATGTTTTCAACGTGCTATTGCAGGTGCTGGACGACGGGCGGCTGACCGATGGACAGGGACGAACCGTGGATTTCCGCAATTGTGTCATCGTGATGACTTCGAACCTCGGTTCGCAGATGATCCAGGAAATGGCAGGCGAACAGAATTACGTCGCGATGAAACAGGCGGTCATGGAGATCGTGTCACAGCATTTCCGGCCCGAATTCATCAACCGCGTCGACGACGTTGTGGTGTTTCATCCGCTGGGACGTGAACACATTCGCAAAATCGTCGATATTCAGCTCGGGTATCTGCACAAGCGGCTTGCGGATCGCGATATGACCATCGTGCTGACTGATGCGGCGCGCGACAAGCTGGCGGCGACAGGGTTCGATCCGGTGTACGGCGCCCGCCCGTTGAAGCGTGCGATTCAACAGCAGGTGGAGAATCCGCTCGCGCAGGAGATACTGCGAGGACGGTTCAAGCCCGGAGATACCATCGAAATCGGCGTTGCCGACAATCAACTGGAGTTTCAGAAGGCGGCCTGAAGCCTCTATAATGCGCCGCGGATTCCGGCCCGGATTTCCGCACGGATTCCTGTCCTGATCAATGAGTTACCTGGAGAATCGTGCATGCCCATCTATGAGTATGCGTGCAAGAATTGCGAACACACGCTGGAGGAGTTGCAGAAAATCAGCGACGATCCGCTGGTGCTGTGCCCCGCTTGCGGCGAACCGCAATTGAAGCGCCTGATGTCGGCGCCACGGTTCCGTCTGAAGGGCTCCGGGTGGTACGAAACGGATTTCAAGAAGGACAAGCAACGCAACCTGGTCAAGAATGAAGGTGATGCTGCAAAGGCGGGCGGCAAGACCGAAGCGGCTGAATCCTCATCGGCCGGCAAGCCGGATGGCGACAAGAGCGTGAGCAAAGCGGACGGGAAGACAGCCGATAGCAAGAGCGATACAGGCAAGGCGTCCGGGAAGCCAGCCGTCACCAAGAGTACCTCCGCGAAGGCCGGCCAAAGCAAGACTGAATAGGGCGACGCACCGAATGAAGCGATTACGCAGGTACCTGGTCGCAGGAATTCTCGTCTGGCTGCCGTTCGTGGTAACGGTCGTCGTCATCAAGTTCCTGTTGGAACTCATGGACGCCAATCTCCGCTTCGTCCCGCAGAAATACCTGCCCGAGGCCTGGCTGGGATTTCCGATTCCTGGGCTCGGTCTGGTGCTGACCGTGCTGGTACTGCTCCTGACCGGATTGCTGGCGGCGAATTTCGTGGGGCGTTCTGCACTCGGGCTGTGGGAGTCCCTGCTGGTGCGGATTCCCATCGTGCGCACGGTCTATTCGGGCGTCAAGAAATTTTCCGAAGTCGTGCTCTCGGAATCGGGCCAGTCCTTCAAGCGAGTGCTGCTGATCGAGTACCCGCGCAAGGGCCTCTACAGCCTGGCGTTCCAGACGGCGTCGCAATTGCAGGAGGTGCAGGCGAAAACGGCAGAGGACGTGATCTGTGTGTTCCTGCCGACCACGCCGAACCCGACCTCCGGTTTCATTTTTTTGGTGCCGAGAAACGATGTAATAGAGCTCGACATGAGCGTCGACGATGCGATCAAGATGATCATGTCGCTTGGTGTAGTGGTGCCGCAGTGGACGGCCGACCAGACGCGCGAACTGCCGTTGACGCTGCCCGACAACCCTTAAGTTCGGAGCCGGACCACCACTACCTGAAGATCGGGGGTGACCGGGATTTGCGGGTATAGGCGGTCCGGCCCCGATTTCCGATCATCTTGCAGCGGATAGCTCCAAAACGTAACATTCCGCGTCCTTTCAAGCCCCCCGAAGCCAGAAACCAGCATGCGCAGCCATTATTGCGGACAAATCGACGAGACCCTGATCGGACAGGAAGTCCGTGTTGCCGGCTGGGTGCATCGCCGCCGCGACCATGGCGGCGTGATTTTTGTCGACCTCCGTGATCGTGAAGGATTGCTGCAGGTGGTATTCGACCCGGATCGACCTGAGATATTCAAAGAAGCGGAACGACTGCGCAGCGAATACGTGTTGCTGGTCGAGGGCAAGGTTCGCCAGCGCCCCGACGGCACGATCAACCCCAACATGAAGACCGGCCGGATCGAAGTACTCGCAACTTCGCTCAAGACACTGAACGATTCCGAAACACCGCCGTTCCAGCATGACCAGCAGGTGAACGAGGAACTTCGGCTCAAGTATCGATATCTCGACCTGCGTCGGGAACAGATGCTGGGCAACCTGCGATTGCGTCATCGCGTGACCCGTGCGATGAGAAATTTCCTCGACAACAATGGCTTCGTCGACGTCGAAACGCCGATGCTTACACGCGCGACTCCGGAAGGGGCGCGGGACTACATCGTGCCGAGCCGCACGCATCCCGGGAAGTTCTTCGCGTTGCCGCAATCACCGCAGATCTTCAAGCAGTTGTTGATGATGTCCGGGCTGGACCGCTATTACCAGATCGTGCGCTGCTTCCGTGACGAGGATCTGCGAGCGGATCGACAGCCGGAGTTTACCCAGCTCGATATCGAGATGAGCTTCGTCGACGAGACGACGGTGACCGACATCATGGAGCGCCTCGTCCGCTCGGTATTCAGGGACGTCATGCAGATCGAACTGCCATCGCCGTTCCCGCGCATGACGTACGCCGAGGCCATGCGCCGTTTTGGTTCCGACAAGCCCGACCTGCGCATCCCCCTCGAGCTGGTCGAAGTATCCGACCTGATGTCCGGAGTGGATTTCAAGGTTTTTGCCGGCCCGGCCAGGGATCCGGACGGCCGGGTGGCAGCGCTTTGCCTGCCCGGCGGCGGCAGTTTGAGCCGCAAGGAGATCGACGACTACACGACCTTCGTGGGCCGTTACGGAGCGAAAGGCCTGGCTTACATCAAGGTGAACAACGTCGCCTCAGGCAAGGTCGGGCTGCAATCGCCGATACTCAAGTTCCTGCCGGATGCCGCGATCGACGGGATCCTCCAGAGAACCGCCGCCAAAGATGGCGACCTGATTTTTTTCGGCGCCGACAAGGCGCGCGTGGTCAACGATGCGCTCGGTGCCCTGCGAATCAAGCTTGGTGTCGATCGCGGGCTGGTGGCCGACGGCTGGGCTCCGCTGTGGGTCATCGAGTTCCCGATGTTCGAGAAGGACCAGCAAACCGGCCGCTGGACCTCGCTGCATCATCCCTTCACTTCGCCGAACACCGACGATGCGCAGGTTGTCCGCGACAACCCGGGCACGGTCCTGTCGCGCGCCTACGACATGGTGTTGAACGGTTCGGAGATCGGGGGAGGCTCGATCCGGATTCACGATCGCGCCATGCAATCGGCCGTGTTCGATTTGCTCTCGATCAGCAAGGAGGAAGCCGAGGAAAAATTCGGCTTTCTGTTGCGCGCACTGACATACGGTTGCCCGCCGCACGGCGGTATTGCGTTCGGCCTCGATCGTATGGTCATGTTGATGGCGGGTGCGGAGAGCATCCGCGACGTGATCGCTTTCCCCAAGACGCAATCGGCGCATTGCCCGCTGACCAATGCCCCAGGCGAAGTATCGGCGGAGCAGCTCAAGGAAGCGGGCATCCGGATTCGCATGCCGCGCAGCGAGTAACCGCGACACGCGATGGACCGGCCGACCTTTCGCAGACCGGTTTCAGTCCTGATCCTGGTGTATACCGGCGCCGGCGACGTGCTGCTGCTGCACCGCTTGCAGCCGTTCGAATT
>DATICC010000006.1:0-7342 GCA_035457045.1 Woeseiaceae bacterium
TATGCCGAAGCACAAAGGCGTGGCGCCTTGCAGCAGGCGCTGCTCGAGGAACTGACGAAGAACGCCCGCTCGCTCGAGGACATCGATCTCGACGCCGCCGGGCAGATCGCGGCGGAACGCCTCACCAGGATGTTGTAGGAGCCTGCATTGCAGGCGACGTCCTAATGCTCGCAACATGCCCGCGGAATCGTGCCGCCAGTCCTTCTCGCTCAGAAAAAATTCCAATTCGCTCGATGGACTAGCGCCACGATTCCGCCGGCGCGATGCCAGCCCGTGCTGCGTTGGCCAAACCTGTGACCGCCCGGCCGGCGACGCGGCGGTATGCCTTTCGAGCGAGTTAGAATTTTTTCCGAGCGAGAAAGGCATGGCGGCGCGGCGCCGGCGTGAAGCAGGCCTCGGTGCCAGCATCAGGAGGTCGCCCGCAATGCGGGCTCCTACACAGCGGTAGGCCGGAGCTGGCGATCAGAGGCGGTCGAGGACCTGGAACGTGAATCCATAGTGCCTGCCGTCGCCGGCAGGGAAGTCCTCTTTCGCGCTCACCGCCCATTCGTCCGGATCGATATCGGGAAAGTGAGCGTCTCCGTCGATGCTCGTGCGAACACGCGTCAGGTAGATGCGCTCTGCCATCGGCAGGAAGGACTGGTAGACGTATGCCCCGCCGATGACCATGACTTCATCGGCCTCCCCGGCGTAAGCCAGTGCCTGATCGAGGCGCGTTGCGACCTCGCAGCCCGGCGATGAATAGTCCGGGTTCGATGTCAGCACGATATTGGTGCGCCCGGTCAGCGCCTGCCCTATCGATTCGTGTGTCTTGCGGCCCATGATGACCGGCTTCCCCAGGGTGAGGGTCTTGAAGCGCCTGAGGTCTTCACTGAGGTGCCAGGGCATCCTGCCGTCGACGCCTATGACGTTGTTCGTCGATGCTGCAACGATAAGGGAGATCTTCATATCCCGTGACGTTCAGACCGCGACCGCCGCGCGGATATGCGGATGTGACTGGTAGTTCAGAACCTCGAAGTCCTCGAAACGGTAATCGAAGATCGATGCCGGCCTGCGCCGGATCGCCAGGGTCGGTAGCGGCAACGGTTCGCGCCGCAGCTGTTCGTCGGCCTGTTCGAAATGATTCGCGTACAAATGGCAGTCGCCGCCGGTCCAGATGAATTCCCCTACGTGCAGATCGGCCTGTTGCGCGAGCATGTGAGTCAGCAATGCGTAGGACGCAATATTGAACGGGACACCGAGGAAAATATCGGCGCTACGCTGGTACAGCTGGCAGGACAGCTTGCCGTCGGCGACGTAGAACTGGAACAGGCAATGGCAGGGCGGCAACGCCATCTTCGGGATATCCGCGACGTTCCAGGCACTCACCAGCATGCGTCGCGAATCCGGGTCCTCGCGCAGCAGCCGCACGATCTCGCCGATCTGGTCTATGGTTTCTCCGCCGGGGGTGGGCCAGTTTCGCCACTGTACGCCGTAAACCGGGCCGAGTTCTCCCTGATCGTCTGCCCACTCGTTCCAGATGGAAACGCCGTTCTCCTGCAGGTAGCGCACGTTGGAGTCGCCGCGCAGAAACCACAGCAGCTCGTGGATGATCGAACGCATGTGCAGCTTCTTGGTCGTGACCATGGGAAATCCACGCGCCAGGTCGAAGCGCATCTGGTAACCGAAAACGCTGAGGGTGCCGGTACCCGTGCGGTCCGCCTTCGGCGCTCCGCCATGCCGGATGTGGCCCAGCATATCGAGATACTGTCTCATCTCAGGCAGCCGCCGTCCGCGGCCCGCGGTATGCCAGTACCAGCATGATTGCGCCGAGCAGGATCATCGGCACGCTGAGCACCTGACCCATGGTGATCCATCCGAGCGCCAGGTAGTCGAGGTGAGCGTCCGGTACACGATAGAACTCCACGAAAAAGCGGAACGTCCCGTAGCATACGAGAAACAGGCCCGAGACCGACATCAGCGGTCGCCGCTGCGCGGAAAACTGCCAGACGATGACGAACAGCAGCAATCCCTCGAGCAGCGCCTCGTACAGCTGCGAGGGATGCAGTCCGACACCGTTGATGTCGAAAGCCCAGGGTACATTGCTGGGCTTGCCCCACAGTTCGCCGTTTATGAAGTTGCCGATGCGGCCGAAGAACAGCCCGAGAGGCGCGAGCGGTGCCACGAAATCCCACACCGACCAGGTGGCAACCCCGACGTGGCGGGCATAGAGCCACATCGCCAGCATCACGCCGGCGAGTCCGCCGTGAAACGACATGCCGCCCTGTGTAATGCGGAAAATGTACAGGGGATCACTGATCAGCTCCTGCCAGCCGTACACCAGGCAGTACCCCAGCCTGCCGCCGATCACGACGCCCAGCATGCAATAGAAGATCAGGTCATCGACCTGCAAAGGCTTGATTGGCGACCAGGAAGTCTTCGCGCGCTTCCTTGCAAGCCACCAGGCCAGCACGAATCCAATAACGTACATCAGCCCGTACCAGCGCACGTGCAGCGCCGGTATCTGCCCAAGGGGGCCTATGGAAAAGATGACCGGGTCGATCCGCGGATAGGTGAGCA
This sequence comes from Woeseiaceae bacterium, assembly GCA_035457045.1. GTDB lineage: Bacteria > Pseudomonadota > Gammaproteobacteria > Steroidobacterales > Woeseiaceae > JAKEGN01. The sequence continues at coordinate 2,560 of DATICC010000006.1, forward strand.
TGTGCGCTAGTCTAACATCGACGCTGCCACGGGCGGGCTGCCGGCGACGGTTGGGTTATAGTGCCCAGCCATGACACGCGCCTCCGCCCCAGGGAACCGACTTGCCAACGAGACCAGTCCGTACCTGCAACAGCACGCGGAGAATCCGGTCGACTGGCACCCATGGGGAAGCGAGGCGCTGGAGCGTGCGCGCAAGGAGGACAAACCGATACTGCTGTCTATCGGCTACTCCGCGTGCCACTGGTGTCACGTCATGGCGCACGAGTCCTTCGAGGACCCGGCGACCGCAGCTCTGATGAACGAGCTGTTCGTCAACATCAAGGTCGACCGGGAGGAACGCCCGGACATCGACAGGATCTACCAGACCGCACAACAGCTGCTGACACGGCGTGGCGGCGGCTGGCCGCTCACGATGTTCATCAACCCGCATGACCAGCGGCCGTTCTTCGGCGGCACCTATTTTCCGAGAGAGGCGCGCTACGGCATGCCGGCTTTCGGCGAGCTGCTGCAGCGCGTGTCAGCGTACTACCGTGACAATCGCGAAGAGGTGCAGGCGCAGGGAGAACAACTCTCCACCGTTTTCGCTCGCCTCAAACCGGTGGCCACACCCGGCCAGGCGCTCGACCGGCGACCGGTCACCGCTGCCCGCGAGGCACTCGCAAAGGCCTTCGACAGTGAATTCGGCGGCTTCGGCGGCGCGCCGAAGTTCCCGCACCCACCCTCGATCGAACGCGCCTTGCGCCACTGGTACAGCGCAAGCGGCAATAGCGAGACGGATGTCGAGGCTCTGTTCATGGCCACGCTGACGCTGACACGCATGGCGGAGGGTGGCATTTATGACCAGCTTGGCGGCGGATTCTGCCGCTACTCCGTGGATCGCTACTGGCAGATTCCGCATTTCGAAAAGATGCTCTACGACAATGCCGCGCTGCTCGCCCTGTATGCGCAGGCGTACCTTGCCACCGGGGAATCACTCTTCGGCCGCATCGCCGCCGATACCGCCGGCTGGATGTTGTCCGACATGCGCTCACCCGATGGCAGCTTCTATTCGTCGCGCGATGCAGATTCGGATGGCGAGGAAGGAAAATTCTATGTCTGGTCGATGGAGGAGCTGCAGTCGCTGCTGAGCCCGGATGAATTTGCGATCGCCTCACGGCATTTCGGGCTGGACGCGCCACCGAATTTCGAGGGTCACTGGCACCTGACCGTATACGAAACGCTGGACAGCATTGCGGGCGGTTCCGAAGCAGCCCGGGAAGATGCCGAACGGCACATCGAGAGCGCCAGGACGAAATTGCTGGCGGCGCGCGCGGCGCGTACCTGGCCCGGCCGTGACGACAAGCAGTTGACGGCGTGGAATGCGCTGGCCATTCGCGGTCTCGCAATTGCCGGCCGTGCGCTCGGACGGACTGACCTCACGACAGCGGCAAGCCGGGCGGCTGACTTCATTCGCGACAAGCTGATCCTCGATGGGCGTCTGCTTGCCAGCTACAAGGACGGCAGGGCACGGTTTCCGGCCTACCTCGACGACCATGCGTTCCTGCTGGATGCGCTGCTGGAGCTCTTGCAGTCCGACTGGCAGGAGCGTCACCTCGAATTTGCAACCGGCCTTGCGGAACGCATGCTGCAGCATTTCTCCGACCCGCAGGATGGCGGTTTCTTTTTCACCGCAGACGATCACGAACAGCTCATCGACCGGCCGAAACCGCTGGCCGACGAGGCGGTACCGTCGGGCAACGGCGTTGCCGCGCTGGCGCTGCAACGGCTGGGATTCCTGCTGGGCGAGCCGCGTTACCTCGTCGCCGCGGAAAAGACCTTGCAATACGCGTGGCAGGCCATGCTCGAGTACCCGCATGGTCATGCCACCCTGATTACGGCGCTGGAAGAGTATCTCGAGCATCCCGAGATCATCATCGTCCGCGGCGAAGCGGACGAAATCGGCCGCTGGCGGGACGCGGCGGCACGGCTGTATGCGCCGCGGCGTCTGGTGTTCGCGATCGACGCCTCGGCTTCCGGCCTTCCCGGGTCGTTGGCGGATCGGCGGCCTGTACCGGGACAAACCGTCGCCTATCGTTGCGTCGGCAATTCCTGCTCGCTGCCGCTGTCGAGCTTCGAGGCCCTGGCGGCCGAGCTGCGGCAACCGCGATCGTCTCAGTAGGCGCGAAGCTCGATGCCCGTTTCCGGGGTCACCTCGCTGCCGTTCGGGCCTTCGAAATAAAACGGCACGGAATCCAGTCGCAAATTGCGGTTTCGCACGATCGCGAAATGCAAATGAGGCCCGCTGGAAAACCCGGTGTTGCCGGAATCGGCGATGTACTGGCCACGCTGCACCTCGTCACCCGGGCGTACCCGGATCGAATTCCAGTTCAGGTGTGCGTAGATTGCGAAAGTGCCGTCATCGTGCAGGATACGCACGAGGTTGGCTTCCGCGCCGTCGCGCGTCGTGTCGATACCGCCCCGGTAGTTGTTGCTCGCGACTTCGACCACCGTGCCACTCCTCGCCGCATGGATGTCGGTGCCGACGGGCATGGCGATGTCGACGGCGAAACGGCTGTCCGGCGTGGCATGGGTAATGCTGGTCGGAAAAGCCTGCGACACCGGGTACGCGCTCGCCAGGGCAAACGGCACACGATACGGCTGCGGCGGCCGGTGTTCGCTCCCGGGATCGCCCGGGATCCAGACGAAGCGAAAGCTGATGCCCGCGGCTGCATTTTCCTGCAAGGTATCAAGGCGCAACAATTCCGCGCTGCTCCGTGCCGGTACCACCCAGCGCAGGTCCATTTCCGGTGGTGGAAATCCCACGTTGCGCAACTCGTCCAGCGCAACCACCACCTCGACCGGCGAATAGAATTCATTCTGCGCGATCAGGCTCACCTGGCTGTCGTAACGCCGGTCGATGACTGTCAGTTTCGGCTGACTGCTCCCCTTGTCCAGTTGGCGGGTTTCCTCGACCTGCTCGCCTTGCGGCGGCCGGTCGGTGTATATCCATTCCCCGTCGCTGCCGCGGTACTTGTATAGGGTCTGGGCGACTGCCTGTCCCATACCGTTGACGCACAGAAACACGATGGCCGCGGACACAGTGCCAAGGCATGCGGCGCGAGCGCGTTTCCGCATGAATGCGTCAGCCGATGTCAAATCGCTGCCACCCGTTTGCCGTCTTTCTGATTTCGTAGGCGGGCCAGTACTGGTTGTCGAGTTTCAGCGTGATGACCTCGACCGCATCGTTCCACGTTATCGTCTTCAGGCGTACCGATGCCTGGTCCCGTTTGCGCGCTACCACGTCGAGAAATGTCTGCAGGTCCGGCGTCGCAACTTCGTCGACTTCGACGATCCGCCGGCCGGCCCACAGCCCGTAACGAGTCGCCGGCGATCCGTAGGAAAAGAACGCGACGTATACGCCGTACGGCTCGATGCCGCGTTGCGCCGCCATTTCCCGGTGCGGATCCTGCAGCAGTGCACCGGCCCACGCCACCACCCGTTCGAGGCTGCTGCCGTCGAGCGATACCGCCTTCGTATCGATGTCCTGCGCGCGCCCGTCACGCCACACGGTCAGTCGGAGCTTCGGTCCCTGTACGGCCCTCTCCAGTTCACGAAACGTCGTTACCACTTTGCCGTCGACTGCAAGAACCATGTCGCCGTTGCGCAGGTCGCTGGACGCCGGGGTCCCGGCAACCAGCCGGCTCACGCTGAGTGCTCGCCTGCCCTGCGGATTGTGCTTTTCCAGCTTCGACAGCCATTCGTCGTCAAGGCCGAGTTTTCGGGCGGCGAACAGCGGCAGGTAGCCGAACTCCGCCTCGAGCGAATAAATCGGCTTGTCCGATCTCACGATGTCGACGAACTCGCTGACCAGTTCACTGGCTACACCACGATTGAGCTGCTCCGATTCACTGCCTGCCTGGAAAGCAAAACTCGACCACATCGCAAGCACCTGCCCGAGGTCGTTGATGACGACGCCATCGAATTCGTTTGGTCCATTGACCAGCGAAATGCTTTCCAGGTTCGAATCGCGAAATCGAAACGTCCTGGACAACGGCAACACCATGGGCTCGATCGAAGCGACGATGGCTTCCTGGTGCACCAGCTGGTGATCGCCCTTGAGCCCGGCCACCCAGACGGCCTGCCCGGGTTGCATTGGACGGACGTCGAAGACTGCCGAACGTACCGGCGTGTCACCGATCAGCGCAGGGTCGTATGCGACAACGGAAAGATTGTGCAGTGGGTGCACATACCGCACCTCACCTTTGACCTGCAGTGAGCCGGCAAAGGTGACCGTTACATCGCCCATTTCCAGCGGCACCGTATTGCGGTCGACGATGACCAGGCCGCGCTCGGCATCGACGATCAGGCCGGTACCATAGTAGTTCCGGTCAGCCACGCCGGATACAGAGTACGGCAGGTCAAAAGTCACCATCACCATCGACGGCGCAATGGCGTCAATCCGGGAATCGTCATAGCCCGAGAAACGCGTTTGGCCTGATTCGGGCGGTGACGGGGGAGGCCCCTTCGACAGCGTACGACACGGCCAAAGCCCGGTCGTGTCATCGCGACGGCAATGTCGCGCCGGAAACCAGTCCCGATCCATTTCCACCGAGCGCAACACGCTGTTGCGCGGCTCGTCCATCGTGTAGAAGCGAACCGCCGCCCGGTCGCCGTCGGCGAGCCTGTCGAGTTGCCTTTCGAGTTCGCCGATGTTGCGTACAGCCGCGCCATCGACCTCGGAAATGACGGCACCACGTGGAATCGCAGCGTTGCCAAACATGTAACCCGGATTCGCAACGTATAC
>DATICC010000007.1:0-3420 GCA_035457045.1 Woeseiaceae bacterium
TTGCGCGCCTGCACGGCCTTGCCATCGACGACTATGTTGACCAGGTCGTCGCTCACGCTGCCTGCTCCGCCGGGTTGTCGACAATGCTGCGCCCGTGATGTCGCACCATGTACTCGAATTCGTGCCTGAAGTGTTTCAGAAAACTCTGCACCGGCCAGGCCGCCGCGTCGCCGAGCGCACAGATCGTGTGTCCTTCGATCTTGTTCGCGACGTCGACCAGCTTGTTCAGGTCGTCTTCGGTGCCCTTGCCTTCGACAATGCGCGTCAACATGCGGTACAGCCAGCCGGTGCCCTCGCGGCATGGCGTGCACTGGCCGCAGGATTCGGCCATGTAGAAACGCGAGATGCGCCGCAGCACCTTGACCATGCAGGTGGTTTCATCCATGACCATTACGGCACCCGTGCCAAAAGACGAGCCGGCTTTTTGCAGGGAGACGTAGTCCATGGTGCAATTCATGATGACGTCCGCTTTCATCACCGGAACCGACGAGCCGCCCGGAATGACGGCTTTGAGCTTTCTGCCGCCACGCACGCCACCGCAAAGCTCCAACAGGTCACGAAACGGGATACCCATGGGCAATTCGTAGTTGCCCGGTTTCTCGATATGCCCGGACACTGAAAACTGCGCGGTACCGCCTGAATTCTCCGGGCCGAGTCCCGCGAACCACGCCGCGCCGTTCCTGATAATGGCGGGCACGCTCGCAAGGCTTTGCGTGTTATTGATGGTGGTTGGCTTGCCGTACAGGCCGAAGTTGGCCGGGAACGGCGGCTTGAAGCGTGGTTTGCCCTGCTTGCCTTCGAGCGATTCCAGCAACGCCGTTTCCTCGCCACAAATGTAGGCCCCGGCGCCGATAAACGTGTGCAGCTCGAAGTCTATCCCGGAGTTCTGGATATTCCTGCCAAGCAGGCCGGCGTCATAGGCCTCCTTCAATGCCGCTTCGAATCGCGGCACGGGCTCGTCGATGAATTCGCCGCGGATATAGTTGTAGGCGACGGTTGCCCCCATGGCATAGCCGGCGATGGCCATTCCTTCGATCAGGCAATGCGGGTTATAGCGCAGCACTTCGCGGTCGTGACAGGTGCCCGGCTCGCTTTCATCGGAATTGCACACCAGGTACTTCTGCACCGGAGCGGTTCGCGGCATGAAACTCCACTTCAGCCCTGTGGGAAAGCCGGCGCCGCCGCGACCACGAAGTCCCGATGCCTTGACCTCGGCAATAATCTGTTCCGGCGTCAGCTCGCCGGCCAGCACCCTGCGCCAAGCCTTGTAACCGTCATGCTTCAGGTACGTTTCGAGCGTCCACGAATTCGGCGAGCCGAAGGTGTTGAAACACACCAGGTTCTGCGGGTAACTGGTCATTCGAGTTCGTCCAGGATGACGTCGACCTTCGCGATCGTGAGATTTTCGTGGTACTTGTGGTCCACCATCATCATCGGCGCACCGCAGCAGGCGGCGAGGCACTCCTCTTCTTTCTTCAGAAAGATGCGTCCATCTCCAGTGCTTTCCCCCAGACGGATTCCCAGCTTGTCCTCGACGTGCGCAACGATGTCATCGGCACCGCGCAGCATGCAGGACACATTGGTGCAGATTGCAACGCTGTGCCGTCCGACCGGCCTGGTCTGGAACATCGAGTAGAAAGTCGCCACCTCGTAGACCTGGATCGGAGGCAACTGCAGGTAATCCGCCACCCCATCCATCAACTCGACGGTCAGGTAGCCATCGTTCTCGTGCTGCACCGCGTGCAGTGCGCCAATCACAGCGGAGCGCTTGCGGTCCTCAGGAAATTTCGCCGTCCAACGATCAATCTCCTCGCGCACATGTTCCGACAGCACTTCGGAGGCACTCATCTGTCAACCTCGCCGAATACGATGTCCTGCGTGCCGATGACGGCTACGACATCCGCAAGCATATGGCCTTCGACCATTTCCGAGATCGCCGACAAATGCGCGAAGCCGGGCGCGCGAATCTTCACCCGGTAAGGTTTGTTCGCGCCATCCGAAATGAGATAAATACCGAACTCGCCTTTCGGATGTTCGACCGCGGCGTAGGCCTCTCCGGCTGGTACACAATAACCTTCGGTAAACAATTTGAAATGGTGAATGAGCGACTCCATGTCATCCTTCATTTCGATACGAGCCGGCGCCACCACCTTGTGATCGTCAACGATTACCGCGCCGGGATTGGCGCGCAGCCAGTCGACGCACTGCTTGATGATGCGGTTGGATTGCCGCATTTCCTCGACGCGCACCAGGTAGCGGTCGTAGCAGTCACCGTTGACGCCGACCGGTATGTCGAAATCCAGCCGGTCATAGACTTCGTACGGCTGTTTTTTCCTCAGATCCCACTCGACGCCGGAACCACGCAACATCGGCCCGGTAAAGCCGAGCTGCAGCGCGCGCTCCGGTGACACCACGGCAATATTGACTGTCCGCTGCTTCCAGATTCTGTTGTCGGTCAGCAGCGTTTCATACTGATCGACACAGCCAGGGAACTTGGCCGTGAACGCATCGATGAAATCCAGCAGTGAGCCTTGACGAATCTCATTCAGAGCATCGACGCGTTTCTGACTCCTCCATTTCGACGGCTGGTATTTGGGCATCGAGTCCGGCAGGTCACGAAACACACCACCCGGCCGGTAATACGTTGCATGCATCCGCGTGCCCGAGACCGCCTCGTAACAGTCCATCAAGTCTTCCCGTTCGCGGAAACAATAGAGGAACATGGTCATCGCGCCGATATCGAGGCCGTGCGCCCCCAACCACATCAGGTGATTCAGTATCCGGGTAATTTCATCGAACATTACGCGTATGTACTGGGCGCGGAGCGGCGGAACGATACCCAGCAGTTTTTCGATTGCGAGTACGTAGCTGTGCTCGTTGCACATCATCGACACGTAGTCGAGCCGGTCCATATAGCCGATACTCTGGCTGTACGGTTTCGATTCGGCCAGTTTTTCCGTGGCACGGTGCAACAGGCCGACGTGCGGATCCGCGCGCTGGATGACTTCGCCGTCCATTTCGAGTATCAGCCGGAGGACGCCATGGGCAGCTGGATGCTGCGGCCCGAAGTTCATTGTGTAGCTCTGGATCTCAGGCATTTTTCGGTCCGTCCTTGAGATCCGGTGCATAACGATTGTCTTCGCGAATCACTTTAGGCACCAGGGTACGGGGTTCGATCGTAACCGGCTGATACGCCACGCGCCCCTTGTCGGCGTCGTAACGTACCTCGACGTTGCCGCTCAAGGGAAAGTCCTTGCGAAAGGGATGGCCGATGAAGCCGTAGTCAGTCAGGATGCGACGCAGGTCCGGATGCCCGTCGAACAGTATGCCGAAAAGATCGAAAGTCTCGCGCTCGAACCAGTTGGCCGAGTTCCAGACCTCGACGACGCTGGGCAGTATCGGCGGATTCTCCGTACCGGT
>DATICC010000008.1:0-3620 GCA_035457045.1 Woeseiaceae bacterium
GGAGGCATTGAAGCCGTCCCTGAGCCTCGATGACTTTACCTGGTACGCGGAGCCCGCAAGGACACCGCCGGTTCCTGCAGAAGCAGGCTGGGGCAGTAACGATCTGCCATCCGGATTCCAGGTCATGTCGATGACCGTCGAACAATTTCCCGGCAACACAGCGCCCGTTACTCATATCGTTTACGGTGACGGGCTGGCATCGGTATCCGTGTTCGTCAGCATCAACTCCGAGGAAACCGTAGCCCGCGAGGCGCGCGTCGGTTCCGCGAGCTCGTACAGCACCGTGCGCGAGGAGTTTCGTATCACCGCGGTTGGCGAGGTGCCGGAGGAGACACTGAAGCGGATCGCCAACTCGATGAGCCCAGTGCAATAAGCAGTCCCCCGGTGGACATTTCGCGTGGGCAGATTCTTGCGGTTCACCCTGGTTACGCGATTGTATCCGTCGCTCCAGGCCAGGCTTGCCCGCGGTGTGCGGCCGGCAAGGGCTGCGGAGCCGGTCTGCTGTACTCAGCAGAACGCCAGCGCGAAATCAGGGTCCCGCTGGCCGCAGGGTCCCCGCTCAGGGCAGGTGACCGGGTCGAACTGGGGATCCCGTCGTCTGAGCTGTTGCGTGCTGCAATCTACGCCTACGGTACGCCCCTGGCGGGCATGTTACTGGCTCTCGCGATCGCCGGACTGCTGCCGGGTCCCCTGACGGACTCGCTTGCAGTGCTGGCCGCCACCGCAGGTCTCGCAACTGCCTGGGCGGGCTGCCGGGCGTGGCTCAGTCGCCCGCAATGTTCCATGCGGCTGCAGCCCGGGATCGTAACTCACGACAACGGGGCCGGCTGACGGTGCCCCGCGTCAGGGTTTACAGCCGCTCCGGCTGTCATCTGTGCGATGAGCTTCTTGATACCCTCCTGCCGTTGCTGCGCAATCAGGCCGATGTCGATGTCTGTGACGTCGATTCGCGCAGCGACTGGCTGGAGAAGTTCGGCGACCGGGTTCCGGTCGTCGAAGTGGATGGCCGCTTTGTCTGCCAGTACACATTGGATGCAGCGGCTGTGCGCCAGGCGCTGTCTGCGGGGCCAAATGCCGTGACCGCGTCCTGAACCGGCGAAACGTATATACTTCGCGGCTGCTCGTTTCCCACTGATTCAGATAGCATCGCCATTTATGAGACAGGCCTCTGGGCCTGTCGGTAGAGCATGAAGAACATCCGGAATTTTTCGATCATCGCACACATCGATCACGGCAAGTCGACGCTTGCCGATCGGTTCATTCAGCTGTGCGGCGGTCTGCAGGACCGGGAGATGGCGGAGCAGGTGCTCGACTCCATGGACATAGAACGGGAGCGGGGCATCACGATCAAGGCGCAAAGCGTGTCGCTGGACTACCATGCCAAGGATGGTCAGGACTACCAGCTCAACTTTATTGATACGCCGGGACACGTCGACTTCTCGTACGAAGTATCACGCTCTCTGGCTGCCTGCGAAGGCGCTTTGCTGGTGGTCGACGCTGCGCAGGGCGTCGAGGCACAAAGTGTCGCAAACTGCATAACGGCCATAGACCAAGGGCTCGAAGTCCTGCCGGTCCTCAACAAGATTGACCTGCCCGCCGCCGAGCCTGAGAAGGTGATCCAGGAAATCGAAGAGGTGATCGGCATCGATGCACAGAACGCGGCAAGGGTCAGCGCCAAGACCGGCGCCGGCGTGCCTGAACTGCTGGAGCAGCTGATTCTTACCGTTCCGCCTCCCGCAGGTGATCCGGACGCGCCGTTGCAGGCCCTGATCATCGATTCGTGGTTCGACAATTACGTTGGTGTGGTTTCGCTGGTGCGGGTCATGAACGGCAGCCTGCCGAAGGGTGCCAGGTTCAAGGTCATGTCGACTGACAGATCCTATTACGCGGATCGGGTGGGTGCGTTCACCCCGAAAATGCAGGACCGCGACATACTGAAGACCGGCGAGGTCGGCTACGTCATAGCGGCAATCAAGGACATCTACGGCGCGCCGGTAGGCGATACACTGACGTTGACGGCGCGGCCCTGTGACAAACCACTGCCCGGATTCAAGCAGGTGCAGCCGAGGGTTTTCGCCGGACTGTTTCCCATTCAATCCGACGACTATGAGAATTTCCGCGAGGCATTGCAGAAGTTGCGCCTGAACGATTCCGCCTTGCACTTCGAACCCGAAACATCCGCTGCCCTGGGCTTCGGCTTTCGTTGCGGATTTCTTGGCATGTTGCACATGGAAATCGTCCAGGAGCGACTCGAACGGGAATACGGCCTGGAACTGATATCGACCGCGCCTACGGTGATTTTCGAGGTATTGCGGACGAACGGTGAAGTCCTGCGTGTCGACAATCCATCGAAGCTGCCACCCGTGCATGAAATCGAGGAGATTCGCGAACCCATTATCGCAGCAAACATATTGCTGCCGGAGAAACACGTCGGCGCCGTCATGAAGTTGTGCATCGAGAAACGGGGCGTGCAAACCCATGTTCGCTACCTCGGTAGCCAGGTGTCGATGGAATACGAGATGCCACTTGCCGAAGTCGTGCTGGACTTTTTCGACAGGCTCAAATCGGTCAGTCGCGGCTACGCGTCTTTCGATTATCATATGGTGCGATTTCAGCCGGCGGACATGGTTCGCCTTGACGTACTCATAAACAAGGAACGTGTGGACGCCCTGTCGATCATCGTGCATCGTGGAAACGCCAACTCACGCGGGCGCGAGCTGGTGGAGCGTATGCGCGAGCTGATTCCACGACAGATGTTCGATGTTGCCATCCAGGCCGCCATCGGCAGCCAGGTGATCGCGCGGAGCAACGTCAAAGCGCTGCGCAAGAACGTTACGGCGAAGTGTTATGGCGGAGACGTCACGCGAAAACGGAAATTGCTGGAAAAGCAAAAGGCAGGCAAAAAGCGTATGAAGCAGATCGGGTCCGTCGAAATCCCACAAGAGGCGTTTCTGGCCGTACTACGAGTTGAGAAGTGAGACAACACGTTGAATATTAATCTGGCGTTGATTTTGACTTTGCTGACCGCGTTCAGTGGCGCAGTGGTCGCATTCGACAGGTTTTACCTGGCCAGGCGGCGCGACCAGGCCGACAAGTCCGGGTACGGATGGATTATCGAGTACAGCCGCTCGTTCTTTCCGGTACTGCTGTTCGTTCTGGTCATCCGCTCATTCGTCTTCGAACCGTTTCGCATACCGTCTGGCTCGATGATGCCCACGCTACTCCAGGGTGACTACATTTTCGTCAAAAAGTATTCCTACGGGCTGAGGTTACCGGTCGTCGAGAAGAAGTTCATCGAGACCGGCGAGCCACAGCGGGGCGATGTTGTCGTCTTCAGGCTTCCATCGGAGCCGAACGTGAATTACATCAAGCGCGTCATCGGCCTCCCGGGCGATGAAATCGTATACGCGAACCACCGTTTGAGCGTGAACGGTGTGCCGGTACCTCTGCAAGACGGCGCCGCCGACGAAGCGGCCCAGGTGTTTCTCGAGACCCTGGGGGAGCGGCAACACAGGATCATGATTACCGAGCCGGAGCGGAACGTCCTTGACGGCCGGTACCGGGTGCCCGAAGGCCACTACTTCATGATGGGTGACAACCGGGACAACAGCCGGGACAGC
>DATICC010000009.1:0-5762 GCA_035457045.1 Woeseiaceae bacterium
GAGTGAAGTATTGCGCCAGGCGCCGCGCGCGTCGCCGAAAGGTATTTGTGCCAGATTTCCATTGCATTCGCCGAATCGTCGCAGCGTTAATTACAATCAGCGCCGCTCTCCAGGGTTGCAGCGACCCTGACCCGCAGCCGAGCGAGTTTCCGGCTGATCATTCGATTCCAGCAGCGACCTATGCCGGCAGCCTGGCCTGCGGCGAATGCCACCAGGAGGAATACCGGCGCTGGACCGGGTCGCACCACCAGCTCGCGATGCAGGTCGCGCGTGACAGTACCGTGCTGGCGGATTTCGATGACAGCAAATTCGATTACTTCGGCCGAATCACGAAATTCATGCGACAGAGCGACGACTACCTGGTCAACACCGAGGGTGCCGACGGCGAAATGCAGGACTTTCGCGTTGCCTACGCTTTCGGCGTGTCGCCATTGCAGCAGTTCCTGGTCGAGTTTCCCGGCGGACGGCTCCAAGCGCTGACCATCGCCTGGGACTCGCGAGCACAGGCCGAGGGCGGGCGGCGCTGGTTTCATCTGTACCCGGAAGAGTATGTCGGGCCCGGCGATTCGCTGCACTGGACCGGCCTGCAACAGAACTGGAACTACATGTGCGCGGAGTGTCATTCGACCGACCTGCAGAGAAATTACGAACTCGCGGCGGATCGCTTCGACAGCCGCTGGTCCGAAGTAAGCGTCGGTTGCGAAGCCTGCCACGGGCCCGGTTCGGCACACATTGCGCAGGTGCGCGGCGGCCGACTGCAACCGGGCTCCGGATTGGCGCTGACGCTCGATGACTCCGGCGGCGCGGTGTGGCGGATGAATCCTGACACGGGCATCGCCGAACGCAGCGTCCTGCCGATGAAACCGGCCAGCCAGCCCGAGGCCTGCGGCCGCTGCCACGCGCGACGCGCCCCGCTGGCCGCGGACTACGAGTACGGCCGGCCCCTGCTGGATACCCACCTGCCGGCCTTGCTCGACGAGAACCTGTACCACGCCGACGGGCAGATACAGGACGAGGTCTACGAGTACGGCTCGTTCCTGCAAAGCCGCATGTACCAGGCGGGAGTCACGTGCACGGATTGTCACGAGCCACACAGCGCGATGCTTAAAGCGACAGGCTCTGCGAGCTCGGTCTGTGCGACCTGCCATCTGCCGGCGCGATTCGCGACCCATGACCATCAGCGCCATGCAGCCGACGTCGTCGAATGCGTGGACTGCCACATGCCCTCGCGTGTCTACATGGGGGTGGACGATCGCCGCGATCACAGTTTCCGCATTCCCCGTCCGGACTTGAGCATTGCGACGGGCGTGCCCAATGCCTGCAACGACTGTCACTCGGACAGGGACGCCGCGTGGGCAGAGGCGGTGGTTCGCGAGTGGTACGGCAGCGACCGCCGGCCGCACTTTGCCGAAGCCATACACGCCGGCCGGGCCCGGCAGCCCGGGGCAAACCGCCTGCTGCTCGAGGTCATCGATGATTCGGCCATGCCAGGCATCGCTCGCGCTACGTCCCTGACGTTGCTTGCTGCGCCGTTCGACGAGGACACAATGCAGGGCATCCGGAGTTCGTTGACGGCGGCCGACGGCCTGCTGCGGCTCGCCGCATTGCGCTCGCTCGAACAGGTCGCGCCGGAATCGCGCGCAGCGCTGGCCGGGCCGCTGCTCGCGGATCCGCTGCTCGCGGTGCGCTTCCAGGCATTGAATTCGCTTTCGACCCTGCGCGGGATTTTGCCGCAGCACCAACAAGAGCTGCTGCGCAAGGTCGCACGCGAATACATCGCATCGCAACTCGCAATAGCCGATCGGCCCGAGGCGCTGACCAACCTGGCGAACCTCGCCCGGGATTCGGGCGACCTTGACAAAGCGGACGACTACTACCGGCTGGCCATCTCGCGTGATCCGCGCGGCGTCGTTGCGCGCGTCAACCTTGCCGACAGTTACGCGCGGCAGGAGCGCCACGAAGAGGCCGAGAAACTGCTGCGTGACGGACTGGCGGTAAACGACAACGCCGCGCTGCATCACGCGCTCGGACTCGCGCTCGCAAGAACACAGCAATACGATCCGGCGCTAAGCGAGCTGGAAACCGCCGCTACGCTGGACCCCGCGAACAGCCGGTATGCTTTTGTTTACGCGGTTGCACTGAACTCGCTCGGTCGGGCCGATGAGGCGCTCGCTGTCCTGCTCACGGCACGCGAGCGATTTCCTGCGGATTTCGACATCGGTGCAACGATCGTGACGCTGTTACGTGATCTCGGTCGCACGGAGGAAGCGCGGCGGGAGGCCCGGGAGTTGCTGCGCCGTTTTCCGCAGGACCCCGGAGCCACGGCGTTGCTGCAATCGCTGGGCGGAGGCTGAAACGCTCGCCACGCGTGTCTTTGTGCGGCGATTTCGTGCTTAAATTGTTGCGATCGCCCTGAGTAACGCCACTACCGCCCGAGGCCATGAAACTACGTATCCTGAACAACTCCATTCGACTGCGCCTCAGCCGCCCCGAGGTCGACCAGGCGGCAGCGGAGGGTCTCGTACGCGGAGTCGTTCGGTTTCCCGGCGGCGCGAGTTTCCATTATGTCCTCGAAAGCTCCCCGGCCAGCGTCGAGTGCGCCGCAACGTTCACAGACGCTGCGCTGACCGTGCGTCTGCCCCAGTCCGACGTTCAGTCCTGGGCGGAGTCCGAAGCGGTCAGCATCACCGGAGAGCAACGGCTCGATGACGGCAGCAAGCTGGACATCCTGGTCGAGAAAGACTTCGCCTGCCTCGCGCCGCGCGAAAGCGAAGACGACTCCGACAAGTTTCCTCATCCGCAGGCGGACGCAAAGAATTGCTGACCGCAGCCGGTAGCGGCATCCCGAGGAAGAATCATTCGATGAAAAGCATAAAGCGCGTCTCGTTCACAGAAGAAACCCTCGCCTTTCTCGAGGAGCTTTCGCGCAACAACAATCGCGAATGGTTTGCCGCAAACAAGCAGCGCTACGAAGAACACGTGCTGGACGTTGCCCTGGAGTTCATACAGTCCATGCAGGCGCCGCTGGCTGAAATCGCGCCGCACTTCACTGCGGTGCCGAGGCGTATGGGAGGGTCGCTGATGCGCGTGTACCGTGATACGCGATTCTCCAGGAACAAGGCGCCGTACAAGACGAATATCGGAATTCAGTTTCGCCACGAGAATGCACGCGACGTACATGCACCCGGTTATTACCTGCATATCGATCCCGGGGAAGTTTTCCTCGGGGTGGGCATGTGGCGGCCGGAGCCGGTGGCACTCGCGGCGGTACGCCGCCGCATTGATGAAAAAAGAGCGGAATGGCTGAAGGCCAGAGATGACCGAAAGTTTCGTCGGTATTTCGAGCTGGGCGGTGAATCGCTGTCACGGCCCCCAAAGGGAATCAGCAAGGACCATCCGCTGCTCGATGACCTGCGGCGCAAGGATTTCATCGCGGCCAGGAACCTGGAAACCACCGATCCCCTGCAGGCACGATTTCAGCAGCAGGTCGAAGCGGCGTTTGCCGCCGCTACTCCCTTCATGCGCTTCCTGTGCAAGGCGGTCGGCGTACCGTTCTGACAATGGCTGCGGCGCAGGCACGCAGGCGGGCGCCACGCATGGCAACAACTGCAATGTTCTCCCGTATCGCGGGCGGCACAAGGCGATGCTAGAATCCGCGCGCCACGCTCACCCCGTCCACTCCCCAGGTCCACTGCAAGGATAGATATGGCCGCATTCAGCGATCCCGCCTTCGACGATCACGAGCGAGTGATCTTCTGCCGTGATGCGGCGACCGGCCTGAAGGCCATCATCGCCATACATTCGACGGCTCTCGGTCCGGCGGCAGGCGGCTGCCGCTTGTGGAACTACCCATCCGATGATGCCGCGCTGCACGACGTACTGCGCCTTTCGCAGGGCATGAGCTACAAGAACGCCATGGCGGGCCTGAAGTTCGGCGGTGGCAAGGCGGTGATAATGAAAACGCCGGACTACTCCGGTTCGGACGCGCTGTACGAGAAATTCGGCGATTTCGTGCAACAGTTGAACGGCAGTTACGTCACGGCAGAAGACGTCGGCATGTCCGTCTCGATCATGGAAACGATCGCGCGGCGCACGCGGTATGTGTCCGGCCTGCCGCCGAAGGCCGGCCATGCAGGCGGCGATCCGTCGCCGAAGACGGCGTTCGGCATATTCAAGGGCATCGAGGCGGCGGTCGCTTTCAAACTGGGACGAAAGAACCTGCAGGGACTCACCGTTGCCGTACAGGGCGTGGGTAACGTGGGCTATTACCTGTGCGGTTATTTGTCACAAGCAGGCGCGAAGCTTACCGTCGCCGATATCGACCCGGCGCGCGTCAAGAAGGCCTGCGACGAGTTCGGCGCGAAAGCCGTTGGCCTTGACGACATCCTGACGCAAAAGGTGGACGTGGTTGCTCCCTGCGCGCTCGGCGCCATACTGACTGCCGAGTCGATTTCCAGGCTGCGTGCGCCCATCGTTGCTGGTGGTGCGAACAACCAGCTGGCGACCAGTGCGGACGGCCAGCGGCTGTCGGATGCCGGTATACTCTATGCGCCTGACTACGTCATCAATGGCGGCGGCATTATCAATGTGGCCTGCGAGTACTATGGCGGCGTGGACGATGCCGAAGTCATGAACCAGGTGGCGGCGATCGGGCCGCGCCTTACCGGAATATTCGCCGAGGCGAAACGATCGGGCGAACCGACCAACGTGATTGCCGACCGGATGGCGCGTGCCATCATCGGCCGCGCAGCCGCGGCGTCGGCCGGCAAGGGGTCCTGACCGGCACGCATTCCGCATCTGGACAGTCCTTGCGGCTTGCGATATTCATGATGCTCTGCCCGCCGCGGCCAGCACGCACAGGAACCCATTGAAGCAGTCGACCATCCTCTGGCAACCGAACGAGGCGCGTCGCAAGGCCACTGCGATGTATCGCTTCATGCACGAGCGTTCCTGCAGCAGCTACGACGAACTCTATCGCTGGTCGATCGATGACCTTGCCGGTTTCTGGCAGGCGCATGCCGGCTTCTGCGACGTAAACTTCCACAAACCGGCGTCGGCGGTGCTGGTCCAGCCGGGTGACATGACGACCGCGCAATGGTTTGTCGACGCGGAGCTGAATTTTGCGGAACACCTTTTGCGTCATTCCGGGAATCGTCCGGCCGTCATTTTCCGCGGTGAGAACGGCGCGCGCCGGGAACTCGGTTTCGACGAACTGCGCAGTGAAGTGGGAGCGCTTGCCGCTGCCCTGAAGTCGTCCGGCGTGGGGCAGGGTGACCGGGTCGCCGGGTTCCTGCCGAATTGTCCCGAGGCGATCATCGCGATGCTGGCCACGGCCAGCATCGGCGCCGTCTGGTCGTCCTGCTCGCCGGATTTCGGAATCAACGGCGTCGTCGACCGCTTTGGACAGATCGAGCCTAAGGTACTGTTCTGTGCGGACGGATACTTTTATAACGGCAAGCGCTGCGATTCGCTGGCGGCGGTCCGGGGCGTGGTTGCGGCGATCCGTTCGGTGCAGCGCACCGTGGTCGTTCCGTTCACCGGCGACAAACTGAATCTCGGAGACCTGCCGAACGCATCGACCTGGAGCGATTTTCGTGGCGGCACAGCGAAACTCGAATTCCCGGGCTTTCCCTTCGCGCATCCGCTCTATGTCATGTATTCCTCCGGCACTACGGGCGTGCCGAAATGCATAGTCCACGGCGCCGGCGGCACCCTGCTGCAGCACCTGAAGGAACACCGGCTGCACACGGACGTGAAGCCGG
>DATICC010000010.1:0-3553 GCA_035457045.1 Woeseiaceae bacterium
AGGACCAGCGGCACGTCCCCTCCAGTGCGATGCCAGCCGGTGCATCGATGGCCAAGCCCGCGAACACCCAGCCGGCGATGCGGTGGTATGCCTTTCGAGCGAATTAGTATTTTTTCTGAGCGAGAAAGGCATGCCACCGCGGCGCCGGCGTGTAGCAAGGGTCCAGCATCGAGGTCGTGAGCGCTGCTCGCTCCTGCAGGGGAGCTGCCGACGCAGGCAATAGCGCCGGCTTCTGGCTGGCGCAGGCCGGTCGGCGCGTGCTAAGCTGGCAGCTCAATATATATAAAAATATCTTTATATATTTATGGTAAATACGAGCAGTGAGCTGCTGCTGCAGCTTCGCGTTCTGGCCGATGACACGCGCATGCGCCTCGTTGCCCTCTGTGCACAGGGCGAGTGCAGCGTGTCGGAGCTGACTGCAGTGGTCGGACTGAGCCAGCCGCGCACCTCGCAGCACCTGAAGCAGCTTTGCGATGCCGGACTGCTGTTGCGTTACCGTGACGGCAAACGCGTTTACTACAGCCTTCCCGCCAGGCAGAGCCGTACGGCGCGGCAACTACTAGACCTGTTGCCGCTGGGAGAGCAACCGTTTTTCGAGGACCGCGCTCGCTTGCGGCAGTTGCGCGGTAAAACGGTCACGAGCGAGGAGCCGACGCAGCAGGAGGAAGAACCGGACCGCGACATACACCGGGCCATCCTCGATCTGACCGTGACGGCGCCAATAGGTGACCTGCTCGATATCGGCTGTGGCAGGGGCCGTATGCTGAAGCTGCTGGCGGCGCGCGCTCACCGCGTGGTCGGCGTCGACATCGACTCCGGTGCCCGGCAACTGGCACGCGCCGAGCTGATGCTCGCCGGTTTGCCGAACTGCGGCCTGCGGCAGGGCGACATGTACCAGCTGCCTTTCGATGATGCGCAATTCGATACCGTGATCCTCGACGATGTGCTGGGGGATGCGGCCAGGCCCGTGACGGCGCTGAACGAAGCCGCGCGCATGCTGCGAAAGAACGGTCGGCTGCTCGTACTCATGTCACTGCGCGCCGGGTTCGGCAACGAACTTCGCGACAGGATCGCGGGCTGGTGCGCGTCCGCCGGGCTGCGCCTGTCGCCGCCGCGCGTCGTACCCCGGAAAAGACCACGCTGGTTGCTTTCGGTTGCGACCTTGCCGGAGAGCCGCGATGCCGCCGCGTGAGTCGGTCGGCGAGGCTCTTCCCTTGGGCGAGCCGACGGTTGCGCCCCGTGCCGCACATCCTGCGACCAAAGTGTCGTTCGAGTTCTTCCCGCCGAACACCGAGGCGATGGAGCAGACGCTGTGGGCATCGATCGAGCGGCTTGCGGTGCTCGCGCCGCGTTTCGTATCGGTTACCTATGGGGCGGACGGGTCAACGCGCGAGCGCACGCACAAAGCTGTCGTGCGGCTGTTGAAGGAAACCAGTCTCACCGCCGCACCTCATCTCACGTGTATCGGCGCAAGCCGCGGCGAGATCGACGATATCGCGCGCCGATACTGGGATATCGGCGTGCGGCACATGGTCGCGCTGCGTGGCGATCCGCCGAAAGGCAGCAGCGCTTATGTCCCACAAACCGGCGGCTACGCTTACGCATCGGACCTGGTGGCGGGGTTGAAGAAGGTGGCCGACTTCGATATTTCGGTGGCGGCCTACCCGGAGGTGCATCCCGAAGCGCGCTCGGCGTCATTCGACCTCGACAATCTGAAACGGAAGATCGATGCCGGCGCGTCGCGCGCCATTACCCAGTTCTTTTTCGACGGGAAGGTTTTCCTGCGATTTCGCGACCGCTGTGCGCAGGCCGGCATCGACTCGGCGATCGTGCCCGGAATCCTGCCGATAACCCGGTTCCCGCAGATGCTGCGTTTTGCCGCGCAGTGCGGCACCAGTGTGCCGCACTGGCTGCGCGAGCGCTTTGAAGGACTCGACGACGATGCAGATACCTGCCGGCTGATCGCCGCGAGTGTCGCCATCGAACAGGTACGGCGACTTCGCAAGGAAGGCATCAGCGAATTTCACTTCTATACCCTAAACCGTGCCGAACTGACCTACGCGATCTGCCATGCGCTGGGTGTCCGGCCGAAGCAGGCAAAGGCTTGAGTGTCCCCATGGACAGGACGCAACGAATAGCAGCGCTGAGGCAAGGGCTTTCCGAACGGATCCTGCTGCTGGATGGCGCCATGGGCACCATGATCCAGGCGCATCGCCTGGGCGAGGACCAGTTCCGCGGACAGCGATTTGCCGATTGGAAGCGCGACCTGCGCGGCAACAACGACCTGCTGACGATTACCCGGCCCCAGGTCATACGCGACATCCATCGCCAGTTTCTCGATGCCGGTTGCGACATCATCGAGACCAACACCTTCAATTCGAATGCGCCGTCGATGGGTGACTACGGGATGGAGTCACTGGTCGGCGAGTTGAACCTAAGCGCGGCGCGACTTGCAAGGGAAGTGGCCGATGAGTATTCCGCGAAGTCGGGGTTACCACGATTCGTTGCCGGTGTGCTCGGCCCGAGCAATCGCACCGCATCGATTTCGCCGGATGTCAACGATCCGGGTTACCGCAACATCACGTTCGACCTGCTCGCGGCCACCTACCGCGAAGCGGCGATCGGCCTGATCCATGGCGGCGCCGATTTCCTGATGGTCGAAACGATTTTCGATACCCTGAACGCGAAAGCCGCGGTGTTCGCGATCCGCCGGGTTTTTGCCGAACTCGGCATCGAATTGCCGGTGATGATTTCCGGCACGATTACCGACGCGTCGGGCAGAACACTGTCGGGTCAGACCACCGAAGCGTTCTGGAACTCGTTGCGGCACACGAAGCCGTTCATGATCGGTCTCAACTGTGCTCTGGGCGCCGCGGATCTTCGGCCCTACGTCAGCGAACTCGTGCGCGTCGCAGATACCGGAGTCAGTGCGCACCCGAACGCCGGTCTGCCGAACGAGTTCGGGGAATACGACGAGACGCCGGAACACATGGCCGGGATCATCGGCGAGTTTGCCGCGAGCGGCCTGGTCAACATGGTCGGCGGTTGCTGCGGCACGACGCCAAAACACATACGTGCATTGTCCGATGCGATCAGGGGCAAGGCACCGAGATCGATTCCCCGGTTGCCACCGCGTTGCCGCCTCTCCGGGCTGGAGCCGCTCAACATCGGCCCGGACGATCTGTTCGTCAACGTCGGCGAGCGGAGCAACGTCACCGGTTCGGCCGTGTTTCGCAAACTGATCGAGGCCGGCAAGTACGCCGAAGCGGTGCAGGTTGCACGGCAACAGGTGGAGAACGGTGCGCAGATCATCGACGTCAACATGGACGAGGGCATGCTCGATTCGGAAAAAGCCATGGTGACCTACCTGAACCTGATCGCATCCGAACCGGACGTCGCACGGGTCCCGGTCATGATCGATTCGTCCAAGTGGTCGGTCATCGAAGCCGGACTCAAGTGTGTGCAGGGCCGGGCGATTGTCAACTCCATCAGCATGAAGGAAGGCGAAGAAACTTTCGTCGAACAGGCGAAGCTGGTGCGCGACTATGGCGCT
>DATICC010000011.1:0-9381 GCA_035457045.1 Woeseiaceae bacterium
AGCACCATGAGGACCGCGAGCCCGGGATAGCCTGACTCGAGAACGGCGTTGATGACGCTCAATTTGCCGACGAAGCCGACCCATGGCGGTACACCTGCCAGACCGAACATGAAGAACAGCATCATAAGAGCAAACCACGGGCTCCGCGCGTTCAGCCCCTTGAAATCCCGCAGGCTCTCCGCCTCGAATCCCTGGCGACTGAGGAGGATCACGATACCGAATGAACCGGCCGCCATTACTACGTAGGTGAGCGTGTAGAACAGCGCCGAGGCGTATCCGTCACTCGAGCCGGTAAACACGGCCAGCAATATAAAGCCGACGTGTGCGATCGCGGAATACCCGAGCATGCGCTTGATGTTGGTTTGCGCGATGGCGACCACGTTGCCGATCACCAGTGACAGTACCGCCACCACCATGACCATACCCTGCCACACCTCGTGCAGCTCACCGAGGCCGTCCACGAGGATACGGAACAGCAGTGCCAGCGCCGCAATTTTCGGCGCCGAGGCAATGTAGAGCGTAACCGGCGACCGGGCTCCCTGGTAGACGTCGGGCAGCCACATATGAAACGGTACGGCACCGAATTTGAACGCGATACCGACCATCATGAAGGCCAGGCCGAACCACAGAGGCATACCGTTCAGTTGCGGATTTGCGCGAATGGCTTCGGCAATTTCGTGAAATTGCAAACTGCCCGTGACGCCATAAACCCACGATATGCCGTACAGCAATGCACCCGAGGCGATGGCGCCGAGCACGAAGTACTTCATGGCGGATTCGGCGGCCCGGGCGGAGTCACGCTCGAACGCTACCAGCGCATACAGTGATAGCGACAGCGTTTCGAGGCCGAGATACATTGTCAGCAGGCTGTTGGCCGACATCATGATCATCATGCCGAGCAAGCCGAACAGCCCGAGCAGGTAGTACTCGCCTTTCAGCAGTTCATTCTGTTGCAGGTAATCTCGCGAATACAGGAACCCGATGCCGACACTGCCGATGGCAGCGAATTTCATCAGCCGTGCCAGCGGATCGCTGACGTAACTGCCGTCAAACGCGAGGGCCGTCCCGGGAAGCGCGACAACGGCCAGCACCCAACCAGTCACGATCAGTGCGACCATGCTCAGCCAGAAGGTGATGACGCGACGCTCCTGCGGCACGAACAGGTCCGCCAGCAGCACGACACAGATCATCACGGTGAGCGTGATCTCGGGCGCGGCGGGCATCATCGGGTATAAATTCATCGGGCCTTACCTTGACACCGGCAGCTTGGACTGCGCGATTTGTTCGAGCAGCTGGTCGACGGTACTGGACATCATGTCGACCAGTGGTGCCGGCCACAGCCCGACCAGCAACACGGCCAGGGCCAGCACACCGAGGACCAGGAACTCGCGCCGGTTCAGGTCGCTCAACTGAGCGACGTTCCTGTTGCCGACTTCGCCGTAGATCACGCGCTTTACCATCCACAGCGTGTATGCGGCACCAAGCACCAGTGTCGTGGCGGCGAAAAACGCAAACCACACGTTGGCCTTGAAGCTCGCGATGATGACCATGAACTCCCCGACAAAGCCCGACGTGCCAGGCAGCCCGGCGTTCGCCATGGCGAACAGGACCATGAAGGCCGCGAACCAAGGCATGGTATTGGCCACGCCACCGTAGTCCGCGATCCTGCGGCTGTGCATCCGGTCGTACAGGACGCCGACGCAAAGGAACATGGCGCCGGACACCAGGCCGTGCGAAATCATCTGCACCATGCCGCCGGTCATGCCGAGTTCCGCGCCAGGCCCATCTCCGATGGACCACAGGAGGAAAAAGCCGAGCGTCACGAATCCCATGTGCGCAATGGATGAGTACGCGATGAGCTTCTTCATGTCCGTCTGCATCAGCGCTACCAGCCCGATGTAAACGACGGCGATGAGTGACAGGGCGATCATCAGACCCGCAAAGTAGGCGCTGCCATCCGGAAGCATTGGCAATGACAGCCGGATGAATCCGTATCCGCCCATCTTCAACATGATGGCGGCCAGTATCACCGAGCCGCCGGTCGGCGCTTCGACGTGCGCGTCGGGCAGCCAGGTATGCACGGGCCACATTGGCACCTTGACGGCAAACGCGAGCAGGAAGGCAATGAAGATCAGCTGCTGCTCGAACAGGGTCAGCGGCACGTCCGCAAAGGAAAAGAAGCTGAAGTCACCGGTCTTGCGATACAGGTAAATGAATGACACCAGCATCAGGACGGAGCCGAGGAACGTGTACAGGAAGAACTTGAGCGTTGCGTAGATGCGCCGCTCACCGCCCCAGATGCCGATGATCAGGAACATCGGCACGAGCATGGCTTCCCAGAACACGTAAAAAAGGAACGCATCGAGTGCCGCGAACACACCGATCATCAGGCCTTCCAGTATCAGGAAGGCGGCGAAATACTGGGCCGGGCGGGCCTTGATGGTGTCCCAGCCGGCAATCACGACCAGCGGCGTCATGAAGGTGGTCAGCAATATCAGCGGCACTGCGATGCCGTCGACGCCCAGGTAGTACTCGATCCTGAATGCATCGATCCACGCAACCCGTTCGACAAACTGCATCGACGCCTGCGTCGTATCGAAATCGGCGTACAGGAAGACGCTCAGCACAAACGTCATCAGGGACACGGCGAGAGCGAGAATTCGCATCGTGGCTGCCCGCGGCGAGCTTGCACTGCCGCCATCGCCGACCAACAACAGCGCCATGCCGCCCAGAAGCGGCATCCAGACCAGAATACTCAGGATATTTTGCGTCAGGCCCATGTGCCGTCCGCTCTCAGCTCAGCCACAGCAGCCAGAACAGCACGCCGGTCAGCGCGATGATCATGGCGAACGCGTAGTGATAGAGGTACCCGGTCTGCAGTTGTCGCAATACGCCAGCGAGACGCGCGAGGGAATTTGCCGTGCCATTCACCATGACACCGTCGATGAGCAGTTCGTCTCCCTTCTGCCACAGCAGGCGCCCGATCGACCGACCGCCTGCCGCAAAGCCCTTGATATAGAGATCGTCGAAGTAGTACTTCCGGTCGAGGAGTTCGTAGAGGCCGGACAGCCTGGTCCGGATCGTCGCCGGCAGCTCCGGACGCTTTAGGTACAGGAACCAGGCCGTTGCCAGGCCGGCCGCGGCCAGGTATACGGCCGGGCCTTGCAAGGCATGCAAAATGAACCGGCCGCTGCCATGAAATGCGGAACCGAGTTCACTCAGCACGTCGTGTGCCGGCAGCACCCGGATTGCATCGCCGAAGAAGTCGCCGAAAAGTACCGGCTGGATCGTGAACCAGCCGATGATCGCCGACGGGATCGCCAGCATGACCAGCGGCCCGGTCACCACGGCCGGAGTCTCGTGCAGGTGCGACCGGGTCTCCTTGTCCATTCGCTCTTCGCCGTGGAACACGAGGAAAAACATGCGGAACGAGTACAGGGCAGTGACGAACACGCCCAGCAGTACGCTGAGGTAGGCCACCCAGTAGATTGCGCCCTGCCCGTGCCAGTGGGATTCACGCACCGCTTCGATCAGCGCGTCCTTGGAAAAGAAGCCTGCGGTGCCGGGAAAACCGATCAGCGCGAGGGACCCGATCAATGCCGTCCAGTAGGTGATCGGCATGTATTTTCGCAGGCCGCCCATCTTCCGGATGTCCTGCTCGTGATGCAGGGCGATGATTACCGACCCTGCCGCGAGAAAAAGCAGCGCCTTGAAGAAGGCGTGCGTCATCAGGTGGAAGATCGCCGCACTGTAGGCAGAAACGCCCAGTGCCACGGTCATGTAACCGAGCTGGGACAGGGTGGAATAGGCGACGACTCGCTTTATGTCGTTTTGCACGATGCCCAGCAGGCCCATGAAAAAGGCGGTCAGCGATCCGATGACAAGCACGACAGCCAGCGCGGTTTCCGACAGCTCGAACAATGGCGACATGCGGGCGACCATGAAAATGCCGGCGGTCACCATGGTTGCGGCATGAATCAGCGCGGAAATCGGGGTCGGGCCTTCCATCGAATCCGGCAGCCAGACATGCAACGGCGCCTGCGCCGACTTGCCCATCGCACCCACGAACAGGAGGATGCAGATCAGGGTCATGGCATTCCACGAGACTCCGCTGAACACCTGTATGTCCTGTCTCGCAACGTCGCCGGCGGAGGCGAATACCGTCGCATAGTCCAGCGAATTCGTGAACATGACGATTCCGGCAATACCCAGGATGAAGCCGAAGTCTCCCACCCGGTTGACGAGAAACGCCTTCAGGTTGGCGAAAATTGCCGTTTCGCGCTTGAACCAGAAGCCGATCAGCAGGTAGGAAACCAGGCCTACCGCCTCCCAGCCGAAGAACAACTGCAGGAAATTGTTCGACATGACCAGCATGAGCATCGAGAAGGTAAAAAGCGAGATATAGCTGAAGAATCGCTGGTAACCGGGATCGTCGTGCATGTAGCCGATCGTGTAGATGTGCACCATCAGCGAAACGAAGGTCACGACGACCATCATCAGCGCGGTGAGCCGGTCGATCAGAAAACCGACCTCCATGCGCAGGCCGTCGCTCACGGCCCAGGTGTAGACACTGTAATTCTCGCTCTGGCCGCCATCGAAATAGAGATGCTTCAGCACGAGCACGGACAGGGCGAAGGACAGACCGACTGCCAGTATCGTAAGCCAGTGCGAGACGGACCGGCCGATCTGGCGGCCGAACAGGCCGGCGATGATTGCGGCGATCAGCGGTGCAAGGACGATTGTCAGGTGGTATCCGTGCACAGTATCAGCCTTTCATCGAATCCAGCTCCTGCACATTGATGGAGCGGCGGTTGCGGAACAGCACGACGAGTATGGCGAGGCCGATGGCCGCCTCTGCGGCGGCGACGGTCAGAATGAAGAACACGAATACCTGGCCGGTCTCGTCGCCGAGGTAGCGGGAAAACGCAATGAAATTGAAATTGACGGCGAGCAACATCAGTTCGATGCACATGAGCAGCAGGATCAGGTTTCGGCGGTTTATGAAGATCCCTGCAACGCTCAAAGCAAACAGGATGGCCGAGACCGTCAGGTAGTGCTGAAGGCC
This sequence comes from Woeseiaceae bacterium, assembly GCA_035457045.1. Classification (GTDB taxonomy): domain Bacteria; phylum Pseudomonadota; class Gammaproteobacteria; order Steroidobacterales; family Woeseiaceae; genus JAKEGN01. Next base: position 5,066 of record DATICC010000011.1, read on the forward strand.
GATCATTCGCGTTTCTCCGACGGCATGCTTACCAACCGCACCCGGTCAGTGCTTTTCACAGCCACCTGGCTGGCAATGTTCTGTTGTTTGAGGCCGGGCCGCCGGCGCATGGTGAGCGAAATTGCGGCAACGATGGCGAGCAGCAGTATGACGGCCGCGATCTCGAATGCGTAAACGTGCTCGGTATACAACACTGCACCCAGTGCCTCGGTGTTGCTGTATCCCTCGGGCGTCGGCTGAAAGCCGCCGATGACGTCGCCCTGCCCGCGCAGCCAGATCACCTGCACCAGTTCCACGACCATCAGTCCCGCCACCAGCACCCCCAGCGGCGCATATCGGGTGAAGCCGCCACGTACCCTTTCGACGTTGATATCCAGCATCATCACCACGAACAGGAACAGCACCATCACCGCACCGACGTAAACCAGTACCAGCACGATGGCGAGAAACTCGGCTTCGGCGAGGAGCCAGAGAACGGCACTCTGGAAGAACGCCAGCACCAGGAACATCACCGCATGCACCGGATTGCGGGCAAATATGACGCCAAGCGCCGCAGCGACCAGTACTGCTGCAAACGTATAGAAAAGGACTGCGTGAAACAAAATGTATATGTCCTCAGCGGTATTTGGCGTCGGCCGCCTTGTCGGCCGAAATCATGGCATCGAACCGGTCGCCGATTGCCAGCAGCTTGTCCTTGGTCATGATGTTTTCGCCCGGCTTTTCCATGTGGTACTCATGGATACGGGTTTCGACGATCGCATCCACCGGGCAGGCCTCTTCGCAGAACCCGCAGTAGATGCACTTGAACAGGTCAATGTCGTAGCGCGTGGTACGCCGGGTGCCGTCGGCTCCTACGTCCGACTCGATGGTAATCGCCAGTGCCGGGCAGACGGCCTCGCACAGTTTGCAGGCAATGCACCGCTCTTCTCCGTTCGGGTAGCGGCGCAGTGCATGGAGACCGCGAAATCGCGGCGACTGCGGCGTTTTTTCCTCGGGATACTGGACGGTGACGTTGGGCCGGAAAAAATTGCGCAGTGTGACGCTAAGTCCCTGCCACAATTCCCACAGCGAAAAGGTTTTCAGAATGCTTCGCAAGTTGCTCATCGCATCAACCCGCCAGGCTCGACCATGGACCGACCTGCAGCCAGGCCATGACCGCTTCCACGGCAATCCAGACTATCGTTACCGGAATAAAGACCTTCCACCCCAGCCGCATGATCTGGTCGTAGCGATAGCGGGGAAAGGTTGCGCGCAACCAGAAGAACACAAAAATGAAGAACGAGATCTTGGCCGCCAGCCAGAAAAAGCTCGGCTCACGCAACAGGCTGCCCTCGCCGAGGAAGGTCCAGCCTTCGAACGGAGACGCCCAGCCGCCGAGAAAGAAAATCGACGTCAGGGCGGAGATCAGGACCATGTTGGCGTATTCCGCGAGAAAGAACACTGCGAATGCGACGCCGGAGTACTCGACATGGAACCCCGCGACGATTTCGGACTCACCTTCGGCCACGTCGAACGGCGCCCTGTTGGTTTCTGCCACACCGGAGATGAAATACACGAGGAACAGCGGCAGTAATGGCAGGATGAACCAGTGGCTGACACCTCCGGCTTGCGCCCGGGTGATTTCGCCAAGATTTAGACTCCCACCGGCCATAAGCACACCGACCAGAGCGAATCCCATCGCGATCTCATAGGCCACGATCTGTGCGGCCGAGCGCATGGCGCCGAGGAATGCGTACTTCGAATTGGTCGCCCACCCGGCGAGGATCACGCCGTACACGCCGACGGATGTGAGGGCAAGCACGTACAGCAAGCCGGCGTTGATATCCGCGATGACCAGCGTGTCCGTCAGCGGAATGACGGCCCAGGTCGCGAGTGCAGGAACTATCGACAGCAGGGGGGCGATCAGGAACAGGAAGCGATTCGACTTCTGCGGTACGACAATTTCCTTGATCAGGAGTTTGATGACATCGGCAAAAGGCTGACCGAGTCCGAGCGGACCTACCCGGTTCGGTCCGATACGGCCCTGCATGTAGCCGATGACCTTGCGCTCGAAATACGTGGTGAAGGCCACCGTCAGTATGATGCACACGGTAACAAAAACGATCAGGAATGTTTTTTCGAACAGGAATTGCGTGATCGGCGACAGCAGGTTCCAGAAAGCCAGCCATCGCTCCATCACGAAATCCGGAATCAACGCGGTCACCGCGGCCGCCCTCTTGCCGCGCCCCGCCGCGCTTCGGGCGTGAGCTGCAATGCCTTGGCACGGCGCACGACAGGGTCGACGCTGTACATCGGTATGTCCGTCGACGTTGTCGTGCCGGTCTTGCCGCTGGCAGCAGGCAACGGGCGCGTGCCGCTGTAGCGATTATCCGGTTTCAACTCACCCAGCGTTGCCCGCAGCTCATCGCGCAGCTGCTCGCTGGACTCATAGTCGAATCCGTCCGCATCGAGCAGGTTGCCCAGGACTCGCAACACTTTCCAGCCGGGACGGGATTCTCCGAGGGAATTGGCGATGCCGGCAAAACTCTGCCATCTGCCCTCGCAATTGACGAACGTACCCGACGTTTCGGCGTAAGTTCCGATCGGCAGCAGCAAGTCCGCGGACTGGCGCAAGCTTTCGCAATCGTAAGCGGTAAAAGCCGCGACAAAACCTGCTGCCGACAGTCGCGGCAACACGTCCCGGCCCGCGATATCGCGATCGGGTTCTATGCCAAACAGCAATATGGCATCCAGTTCCGCATCCAGCATGCGCGCAACGTTCAGTCCGGCGTGCTGGCGTCGCTTGCCGCCGTCGCTTCGATGCGGCAATACTCCCGCGAGACAGGCGCCCGCCGAATTCGGGCCTTCCGAGACGAAGCCGAGCCGAGCCCCGGTCAGTTCCGCGATCGCAGCCGACAGTGCCCGAATGGCCGAATAGGCGGGATGGCGACTTGCCACCTGGCCGATAAGCACGAGTCCGATCGCGGCATTTTCCAGCATCGCTGCCACAGCCTGCTGCCTGCTGTCCGGGATGACACCCTTGCAAAGCTGGCGCAGCGCGGGCGGCAAAGTCTTGCCGGCGCCGGCCGCAACGACGACACCCGACAGCAGCCTGACGAGGTCGGCCCCCTCGAGTTTTGCCGCAACCTTGAAGTGGTACTGCCCGATCTCCTCGTCCGCGACCGCGACCTGCGCGCCGCGAAGCGCCGCTTTTCTCACGCGGTGCGCAAGTATGGGTGCCTCGGCCCTGAGCTTCGAACCTGCGACGAGTATCGCCCCGCAGCTTTCAACTTCCGCAATCTCGCAGCCCAGCCACGGGAAAAGCCCGTCGGCATCATCGTCGGAAAAATCCTGCTGCCGCAATCGATGGTCGATATTCGCCGTTCCAAGATGTGAGGCGAGCCGTGACAGCAAATGCAATTCCTCCACGGTACTGCAAGGTGAGGCCAGTATCCCGAGCTTCTGCGGATCGACCCGTCCGAGCTTCTCGGCGAGTTCCTGCAGCGCATCCTCCCAGCCAATGTCCTGCCATTTGTCCGCGCGGCGGATGCGCGGCGTCAGCAGGCGGTCACCGCTGTAAATTCCTTCGTAAGCGAAGCGGTCCCGGTCGCTGATCCAGGTCTCGTTGATCGCCTCGTTGGGCCGCGGCACGATGCGCTTGACCGTCCCGCGCAGTACATGCGCGTACAGGTTCGAACCCACACAGTCGTGCGCCCCGATGCTGGCGCGCTGGGTCATTTCCCAGGCGCGTGCGCTGTACCGGTACGGCTTGTTGTTCAACGCTCCCACCGGGCAGAGGTCGATGATATTCGCGGACAGCTCGTGATCGATACTCTTCTCGATATAAGTACCGATCTTCATGTCCTCGCCGCGTTCGGTCGTGCCGAGTTCCTGCAGTCCGCTTATCTCTTCACCAAAACGTATGCACCGGGTGCAGTGGATGCAACGCGTCATGTCCGTCGACACGAGCGGGCCGATGTCCTTGTCCTTCACGACCCTTTTTTTCTCGTGGTATCGCGATACATCGCGGCCGAACCCCATGGCAAGGTCCTGCAGCTCGCATTCTCCGCCCTGGTCACAGATCGGGCAGTCCAGCGGATGGTTGATCAGCAGGAACTCCATGGTGGCTTTCTGCGCCGCGATGGCCTTGGGCGATTTCGTGAAGACAGTCATGCCCTCACTGACCGGCGTTGCACACGCGGGCATGGGTTTGCCGATTTTCTGCACTTCGACAAGGCACATCCGGCAGTTCGCGGCGACGCTCAATTTCTCGTGATAGCAGAATCGTGGTACATAGGCGCCGATCGCGTCGGTCGCCTGTATGAGCATCTGGCCCT
>DATICC010000012.1:0-2176 GCA_035457045.1 Woeseiaceae bacterium
TCGTCGATCATTGCTCGCTGACCTGGGCAACCGATGAGAATCTTTCGACCAGTGGCCCGCGATTTACCGGTTCGACACCGGACGAATGGAGACGCGGTACGTCGCATCGCATTACCTTCAGCCATAACATCATCGCGGAAGGACTCGCGAATTCGACGCATCCCAAGTTCGAGCACTCAAAAGGGTCGCTGATTCACGATAACGGCACAGACATACTTATCTACGGCAACCTGTACGCGCACAGCCTCGAGCGCAGTCCACTGTTCAAAGGCGGTGTGCACGGAGTAATCGCCAACAACTTCATCTACAACCCGGGCCAGCGGGCCATCCATTACAACCTGATGGCGCTCGAGTGGGGCAGCACAGAGTTCCAGGTCGGCAAGATGACGGCGGTAGGCAACGTGATGCGCGCCGGGCCGTCTACCGGGACACCGATCGCGATGGTGATGCTCGGCGGGCACGGCGACCTCGAATACTACGGCCGCGACAATATTGCGGTGGACCGTATCGGCTCGGCATTGCCGATGTTCGGACGTTACGGCGTCGGTGCGGCGCGAATCATCGAGGTGGACGAGCCTCCGGTCTGGTGGCCGGGATTGAACGTGCGTGCGGCGTCCGAGGTGGAACGCTGGGTGCTCGAGAATGCGGGGGCGAGGCCATGGGATCGCGATGCTCACGACACGCGCGTGCTGGCCGATGTCGCCGAGGGCCGCGGCAGGATCATTGACAGCGAGCAGGAAGTCGGTGGCTATCCTCAGGTCGAACCGACCCGCCGCCCCTTCGATGCCGGCCTGTGGCATCTCGATACCATGCAGCCGGCGGATCCGAAAGCGCTGGACAGCAGCGCGCGCAGCCGCGGCACCTGAATGTCTCCGCCGTATCGGAGAGTGATGCCGCAGGTTAAGATCGACAACGACCCGGGCCGGCAGTGCCGCCCCGGCGCAAGAGAGTACTGCAGCCAGCCATGAGCAAAACAAGAAAAACAGACTCGCCTGCCCGTGGCTTTGGCCGGCGCCGCTCCGAGGCAAATCCCAAGCTGACGATCAGCGATATCGCGCGCATGGCTGGTGTATCGAAAAAGACCGTCTCGCGCGTGATCAATCATTCGGGCCTGGTGAGGCAGGACACCCGCGACAAGATCCTCAGTGTCGTCAAGGAACACGGCTACCAGCCGGACCCGCAGGCACGCGCTCTTGCACTGCGGCGTTCGCATCTCGTGGCGCTGATCTCAGATCAGCCCAACCCGCAATACATCGTCGACATACAGAGCGGCATACTGCAAGCGCTCAAGGGAACCAGCTACCAGCTGGTCGTTCGTCCCTGCGATCGCAGTTCACCGACGCTGTACGACGACATCTGCGAGATCATCGCCCACCAGAAGTTTTTCGGCGTCATTCTCACGCCTTCGATATCGGAAGACGACGAACTGATAGGGCGCCTTCGACAAATGGAATGCCCGTACGTGCGCATCGCGGCGGTGTCACTCGACACACCGGAGAACATGATCGAAACGCACGACTATGTCGGCGCGGCCGAAGCAGCCCGGCATATCGCCGGTCTCGGCCACAAGCGCATCGCGCACATTCATGGGCCGAATACGTTTTTGTCCGCGGCGGAACGCCTGCGCGGTTTTCGTGTCGGCCTCGCGGAATTCGGCTTGCGTATCGACGAACAGTACCTGCTGCGCGGTGGCTACACCTTCGAGTCCGGGATGCAGTGTGGTGAGAAACTGCTGCAGTTATCGCGGCCGCCGACAGCGGTTTTTGCCGGAAACGACGAAATGGCGGTCGGTGTCTACCAGGCGGCACGGCGCGCCGGCCTGCGTGTGCCCGATGATCTTTCGATCGTCGGGTTCGACGACTCACCGATTGCGACGCGCATCTGGCCGACCCTGACCACGGTGCGGCTACCGATCGTGCACATGGGGAGCATCGCGGCGCAGCTGCTGGTGTCCAACTACGACCGCATGGTCATGGAGCCGCCGTCGGCGACCTCGGTCATGCCGAGCCTGGTGGTGCGTGACTCGACCGCGCCGCCGGCGAAATCGTCCTGAATCGCCCCGGCCGGGCAGGCCGGAGGCGGCTTTGATTATGGATTGACACCGGTTACCATAGAATCGAACCAGACAGCCGAAGGGGCCACGAAAAGGGGCGAAGAAGCATGTTCAGACATACCT
>DATICC010000013.1:0-2606 GCA_035457045.1 Woeseiaceae bacterium
CTATCCATAACAGGCTGATGTCGTCAGCGATCGAGTCGAAGGTCGTCCCGAGGTTGCGGACCTCGAACAACTGCTCCACCTGGGTGTAAGCCACCCAGGGTTGCTGCATCTGCTGGGTCTGCGGATCGAATCGCCCGGCCATGTCGATGCCGGACACCAGGCCGATGATGGTTCGCTCGGGATTCGCCAGCGTGCTAATCAGCTGCGCAAGATCGTATTCGAGAAATGCTTCCTTGTCGGGCTGGAAAAACGGGATGACTTCCTCGTTGTCGACACTGTCGGTCCCGGCGAGTCCGAGATACACGGGATCCTGGCTGCCGGCGAGCGCGACACCTTGCAGGCCGAACTGCGCGGCTCGATCCTCGTCCTCGGAAAACGGCAGCGGATCGATGACACTCAGGCGGATCTTGCCATCGGCGGCATCCTCGAATTCCTCGAGCATTTCGCGTACGCGATTCGCATAGTCACGCAGCGACGGGATTCCCTCTGCCGCTTTATCCGACCAGAACAGGTAAAGATTGATCGGTTCGTCGATGCTCTCGAGGATGCGCTTTGTCCCATCGGACAGCGTATAGAGACGATTCTCCGTCAGATCTATCTTTGCGCCCTGGAACAGCTGGTTGCTGATGATCACCGCTGCAATGAAGGCAACGGCAAGAAGCACGAGGCTGGAAGCACCGAGGCGCCTTTGAATTCTGGTGCTCATATCAGTCTGCCTGCTTCCACTGGAGAACAATTGTATTGGCGTACAGGAAAGCGGCTATCAGCAACGCAAAATAGATCAGGTCGCGGAGGTCGATGACGCCTTTGGAGATGCTCGCAAAGTGGGTCAGAAAACTCAAAGATGCCACGCCATCGACGATCGCCTGCGGAGCCCAGCCGGAGAACAGGTCGAGAACCATGGGAAACCCGGACAGCAGGAAACCGAATGACACGACAACGGTGATTACGAACGCGATCACCTGGTTGCGCGTTATGGCCGACAGGCAGGCGCCGATGGCCAGAAATCCGCCGGCCATGAGGAAACTGCCGATGTACGCAGCGAGGATGACGCCGTTGTCCGGATCGCCGAGGTAATTCACCGTGATCCAGATTGGAAACGTCAGCAACAGCGCGATACCGGTGAACGCCCAGGCGGCAAGGTACTTTCCGAGCACTGCTTGCCAGGCCGTGATCGGCAGGGTCATCAACAGTTCGATGCTTCCGGTCTTGCGTTCCTCGGCCCACAGCCGCATCGCAATCGCAGGCACGAGAAACAGGTACAGCCAGGGGTGAAAACTGAAGAACGGCTGCAGGTCGGCCTGGCCACGTTCGTAGAAGCCTCCAAGATAGAAGGTGAACGTCCCCATGAGTACCAGGAATATGACGATGAATACGTACGCCACGGGTGTCGCAAAGTAACTTCGGAGCTCGCGGCGGAACAGTGCCTTGACCATGTTCATGCGCGTGCTCCTCCGGTGATCTGTCTGAAGACTTCGTCGAGCCTGCCGCTCTCGAGTTGCAGGCCGGTCACGTTCCAGCCCTTCTCCGCAATCAGCTGAGAGACCTGCCGCAATACTTCACCGTCCTTGCCGCCGCTCCTGGCGAGGGCGGTTATGGTCAGGTGATGCCGGTCTGTCTCTGTTGTACCTACAGACGGCAGCCTTGCAATGGCGGCCTCGATCGCACCGATGCTGGCGGCATCGGGGGCGCCAAGCCGCACCGCGTTGTGATAGCGCGACTGGGCGGCCAGGTTGTGCGGCGTGTCGTCCGCAAGAATCCTGCCCGCGGAAATGATAATGGCGCGGCTGCAGACCGCCTCGACTTCCTCGAGTATGTGTGTCGAGATCACGATCAGCTTGTCCCTGGCCATGGACTGTATCAGCTGCCGAACCTCGTGTTTCTGGTTCGGGTCCAGCCCGTCCGTAGGCTCGTCGAGAATCAGGACTTCCGGGTCGTGCAGGATTGCCTGTGCAAGTCCGACACGCCGCTTGAATCCCTTGGACAGCGTATCGATGCTCTGGCCGAGCACCGGCTCGAGGTGCAATCGCCCGATGACTTCGTCGAGCCGTTGTTTGCGTCTGTCGCCACTCAATTCCCGAATATCCGCAATGAATTCGAGAAACGATCGCGGCGTCATCTCTGGATAACAAGGCGCGCCCTCGGGGAGGTAGCCCATTTTCCGCCGCGCGGCGAGGGCATCCGTGCCGATGTCGTGACCGCAGACACTGGCGCGACCGCTGCTTGGTGCGACGAAACCCGTGACCATTTTCATGGTAGTGGATTTGCCGGCACCGTTCGGCCCGAGGAACCCGAGTATCTCGCCGGGCGCGCACTCGAAGCTCAGTTGGTCAACGACCGTATGCTGGCCGTATCTCTTTGTCAGACCATCAATTTTTATCATGGAAATCTTTGATTTTGTGCGGGGTAAGCCCCCGAACGGCTGCACTTTTTATCAAAAAGCATTTTGACCTTCAAGACAGAGAGAAACAGGGGTCGAACCACTGCTGTCCCATAATTGAACCCAAGACAGTCACCGCGAAAAAGATGCCAGGTTCATTTAGCGACTGAGCAGGGCACGGCAGCCGGGGGGAGGCCTGTGACGGGATGGCTCCCTGCGGTCCGCT
>DATICC010000014.1:0-3014 GCA_035457045.1 Woeseiaceae bacterium
CTCCTGTCCGGTCGCGTCGGCAACGTGAGCCGCATCCTCGCCTTCAAACTCGGCGGCAGCGTGGACCTGCCGCCCGGTGGCGCGCTTGCCGAACTCGCTTTCAATCCGCCGGCACTCGAGGCGAGCGAAGAGACCGTAGCCCAGGGCAAGTTCCTCTATCACCGGCACTGCGTCGTCTGCCATGGCGATGCCGCGGTGAGCGGCGGCCTGCTGCCGGACCTGCGCGCGAGCCCGGCGATTGCCAGTCGCGAGGCATTCCAGGCGATCGTGCTGGAGGGCGTGCGCAGCGACCTCGGCATGGTGTCCTACGCGGCCGAACTCGATGGCGAAGATGCCGAGGCGATTCGTGCCTATCTCATAGCGCGGGCACACGAAAGCCTGGCCATGGCCGATGCGCCCTGAGCGCTGGCACCTGTTTCGACCCGGCGCCAGGAACTGAGTGCAATGCTCCTCGCCAGGCGCAATTCACGGCGTGCAAAACCGGAGCTCTATCACTGGGAGCCGAATGCGAATTCGGGAAAGCCCATCATTGCGCTGTTGGAGAAGGGCGTCGCATTCGAGAGCCGTTACACGGACATGCTGGAGTTCGATCACCACAAGCCCGTGTACCTCGCGATCAATCCCGATGGGACCATCCCGACGCTGGTGCACGGTGACTCGGTGCTCACCGAATCGACGGAGATGGGCGAGTACATAGACGCCGCTTTCGAAGGCCCGGCACTTCGACCCGAAAGTCCCGAGGAGCGCTGGCGCATGCGCTGGTGGGGCAAATACCTCGACGGTTATTTCGGGCCCTCGCTCAGCATGATCGGTTGGAGCATCTTCGTCGGCCCTGCCGTGCGGAACAAGGATCCGGAAGTACTCAAGCGAAACATCGAAAGAATCCCGCTGAAAGAACGGCGCGATGCCTGGACCAAAGCGATCTACAACACTTTCGGCGAAGCCGAACTCGCCGAGTCGAAGCGCAGGGTGCAACAAGGCATTGCCGTATTCGAGGCGGGCCTTGGGCAAAACCCCTGGTTCGCCGGCAACTCCTATTCGCTGGCGGATATCAATGCCTTCTGCATGACCTATGCATTGCCGCTGATGCAACCGGAGTTCGTCAATGCGGAAAGGACACCGAAACTGATCGACTGGCTGCGCCGTGTCTATGCCAGGCCGGCGATCGAGGAGGCCTTCAAACTCGGGCGAACGCCGATGGCGGCGCGCGCCCTCGAAGTGCGCCAGATGATCGGTGGCGGTCATGCTTGAGCTCTATCACTGGGAGCCGGCCGGGCACAGCCTGCGAGTACTCATCTGCCTCCACGAGATCGGGGACGGTTACCGGACTCATTACGTGGATGCGTTGAAGTTCGAGCAGTTCTCGGCCGATTTTCTGAAGCTCAACCCGTCGGGGCAGTTGCCGCTGCTGACAAGCGATGGCGTCGCCATGGCGGAATCGGTGCTGCTGAACGAGTACCTCGCGGAATCCTATCCCGACGCGCAGCTGGCACCGACCGACCCCGTTGGCTGGTACAACGTGCAGGTCTGGTCGAAGTTCATCGACTACAACCTGGCGTCATCGCTAGGCACGCTCGGTTGCCGCAAGTTCCTTGTGCCGGTGCTCGAAGCGTTCGACCAGGCGGAGCTGAAAAGGAAGATCGCGTCCATCCCGGTGCCGGAACGCAGGGCCGCCTGGGAACGCGCAGCCGCGGGCGATTACGACGCCGAGCTTGTCGCGAATGCCGAGCGCAAGGTGAAGCTCGTGGTCGAGCGCATGGAAGCGGCTCTCGCCGAGGGTGAGTGGCTGGTCGGCGGCAAATACTCGATCGCCGATATCGATGCGTTCGCGCTGATCAATGGACTCGAGGCGGCGGCCCCGCACATCGTGAACGATCGCAACGCACCGCGGGTCATCGATTGGGCGTCGCGCATCGCCGCAAGGCCGGCCGTACGGGAAGTGCTTTCCTCGCCGGGGCTGAAACGCAGGAAGGATACGGTGTTCCTCCCGGGTCCCGAGCACAGCCGCTGGGGCTGAAGAATGCACGACGTCTCGAACAGGACTGCATTCATCACCGGTGCCGCAAGCGGCGTCGGCTACGGCATGGCGCATGCTTTCCTGGAGGCGGGCATGCGCGTGGCAATTGCCGACATCCGCGGCGATGCCATCGAGGCGGCGGTGAAACGGCTGGGAGGCAGAAAAGCAGGCGTTTACGGCATCCGCCTCGACGTAACGGATCGCGACGCGATGGCCGCTGCAGCCGATGACGTGGAAAAGCACTTCGGCAAGCTACACGTCCTCTGCAACAACGCCGGCATCAACGTGTTCGGTCCGATCGACCAGGCGAGTTACGACGACTGGGACTGGATCATGGACGTCAACCTCAATTCGGTTTTCAACGGCATTCATTGTTTCCTGCCGAAGATCAAGGCGCACGGGGAGGGCGGCCACATCGTCAACACGGCGTCGATGGCCGCGATCGTCAGCGGGCCGGGCGCGGGGATCTACACGGCAGCGAAGTTTGCCGTGCGCGGGCTGTCGGAATGTCTCTGGTACAACCTCGTGCCGCAGGGCATCGGCGTCTCGGTCGTCTGCCCCGGTCTCGTGAACAGCAATATCCATCACAGCGAAGAACTGCGGCCCTCCTCGAAGTCCGGAAGCGGTTATGCGAAGGACCGGGAGTTTGCGAAGCGGCTCGAAGGGATCCAGCGACTCGGCATGGATCCGATCGAAGTCGGCAGGAAAGTATTACGCGGCATAATGAACGATGATCTCTACATCCTGACCCATCCGGAGCACAAGGACGAGGTGATCCGCGATTTCGAGGAGTTCATCGCTGCCTTTCCCGATGAACCGGCGGATAGCGGCAGGCTCGAAGTCGAGAACATGCGCCGGAAGATGAAGAACGACATCAAGTCGCAATACGCCCGCGGCCACAGCAGATGATGAAGATGTCCAGAACTGTCGCGCAGTCGTTCATCGAAGCATTGCAGCGGCGCGGCATCGAGCAGGTGTTTGCCAACGCGGGCACGGA
>DATICC010000015.1:0-8211 GCA_035457045.1 Woeseiaceae bacterium
AGACTGGGCGCCACGTTATCCGCATGCTTGCCACCGCTTGCAAATGCTTCCCCGCGCAGCGCATACGGCAGCAGCTCGTGTGTAGCCAGCGGGGCCTCGAGCAACGCGTTGACAGCGACTACTGCTGCAACGGCAGAAGCCGCAGACCCGCCCATGCCGGATTGCAGGGGCACACCTTTGCTGACCAGCAGCTCGATCCCGGAGTCATTGCCATGACTCTCCCACAACGCCATGGCCGCGATCGAGGCCGTATTCTCTGCCGGGTTGGTAGACAGCCAGGGATGAATTTCGCCGTCGAGGCCCCGCACCTCGGCGATTGAAACACCCGATTGCCTGACCAGGCTGGCCGTGACCCGGTCGCCCACACCTGCGATAGCCAACCCGAGCATGTCGAACCCGACACCGACGTTGCCGATCGAGGCAGGTGCGAATGCCGTGGCACTGCGTGCGCCGGCCATCACATCGACCCGTCGCCGATGTAGGCAGCAAGGCGCAACAGGTCGGCGAACACGCCACCCGCCGTCACATCCGGGCCGGCGCCGGGGCCCTGCACGATGAGCGGATTCGACATGTAACGATCGGTGTTGAATTGCACGATATTGTCGGTCAGCGAAATTCTGGCGAAGGCGTGGCCCGCGGGCAGTCGTTCCAGCCCGACCGACGCATTGCCCCCGGCATCGAGCCGGGCCACGTAACGCAGCACCTCGCTTTCAGCCTTGCAGGCCTCGTATTCCTGCTGCATGTACCGGTCGTGCTCCGGCAATCGCAACAGGAATTCATCCGTGGGCAAGGCTTGCAGGTATCCGGGAATCAGATTCTGCACCGGGAATTGCCCGAGCTCGATGGCAAGCCCCATTTCACGAGCAATGATGGTCAGTTTCCGCGCCACATCCATGCCGGACAGGTCGTCCCTGGGGTCCGGTTCGGTGTAGCCGCTTTGCATCGCGTTGCGCACGATCTCCGAGAACGGCGTGCGCCCGTCGTACACATTGAAGAGGTACGCGAGCGTGCCGGACAGTATTCCGGCCACCGAATGGATCCGGTCACCCGTGTGCATCAGGTCGCGCATCGTGTTGATCAGCGGCAATGCAGCCCCGACTGTTGTTTCATAAAGGTAATGTGCGTTCCCGCTGCGCGCTGCCGCACGCAAACTCCGGTAGTAGTCGTAGGGTCCGCTGAAAGCCTTCTTGTTGGGCGTTACTATGTGAATGCCGCGTTCCAGCCATCCGGCATAGCGTGCCGCAACCTCGTTGCTGGCGGAGCAATCGATGATGACGGCATGCGGCAGGTGCTCGGCATGCACATGGTTTTCGAACGCCTCGAAATCGAGCGGCAGGCCGGGACTGCCGGTCGTCTGCCGCCATGAACGCAGGTCGAAGCAACGGTCCTCCAGGTACATCGATTGCGAGCGGGCGATCGCGCGGATCCTCAAGTCGACACCGAAATCCTGCGCCAGTCGCTGCCGCTGTCCGTGTATCTGTTCGAGCAATGTGCCGCCGACCGAGCCGGGGCCGATCAGGCCGATCGACAGGGTCTTCAGCGACAGGTAGAAACCGGAATGAACCGCACGCAACGCGCGCGTAACATCCTTGCTGTCGACGACAGCTGAAATGTTGCGCTCGGACGAGCCTTGCGCAATGGCTCGAATGTTGATTCCTGCGCGCCCCAGGGTGCCGAAGAATTTTGCGGCGATGCCGGGTGTGCCGGCCATGCCATCACCGACGACTGCAACGATGCTCTGTTGCGGCGACACGTCGACACTCTGGATCTGCCCGCCCGCAAGCTCTTCCGCAAAGGTTTCTGCAATGATGTCCCGCGCGCGTTCCGCGAACCCGTCGGGAACGGCAATGCATATCGAATGCTCCGAGCTTGCCTGCGATATCAGCGTTACCGATACGCCGGCGTTCTTCAGGGCGGCAAACAGCCGGTCTGCGGTTCCGGGAACACCGATCATGCCGGCGCCTTCGAGGTTCACCAGCGCCATGCTGCTCACGGCGGTAATCCCCTTGATCTGCTGCTGCGGATCCGAATGCGCCTGTATACGGCTGCCAGGGTGGCCTGGATTGAAAGTATTGCGAATGACGATCGGAATGCTTTTCCTGACCGCCGGTCCCATCGTTTGCGGATGGATGACCTTGGCGCCGAAATAGGCGAGTTCCATGGCCTCGTTGTATGAGAGCGACTCGATGATACGCGCCTCGGGCACGCGGCGCGGATCGGCACTCATGACACCATCGACGTCGGTCCAGATGGTCAGCTCCGACGCATCCGCCAGCGCCGCGAAAATGGCTGCCGAGAAATCGCTGCCGTTACGTCCGAGCGTGGTCTGCAGGCCTTCCTCGTCGCTGGCTATGAAACCGGTCATGAGCAACAGGCGGCTCGACTTCGCGCCGATTTCAGACTGCCATTTACGTTGCGATGCCTCCCAGATCACGGCAGGCCCGAGTTCGCTGTGCCGAATCGTGATGACCCTGCGCGCATCGATCCAGTGCCCGGCACGATCCGCCCCGAAAGTCTGCGCGAGAAATGCCGCCATGAGCCTTGCCGACCAGATTTCGCCGTATCCGGCGACGATATCGCGGCTCCGCTGAGCAGCGGACTTGACCAGCGCGATGGAGCGCAGTATGTCCCTGATGTCGCCCGCATCCCGCCCCCACTGGTCCAGGATACGGACCAGGGCTTCACCGTTCAGCAATCGTCGCGCTGCCTGCGTGTACCGGTCGCCGATTTCATGTAATTCGTCTGCAAATGCACGGTCGTCGCGCTCGGCAATCGCAGTCAGCCGCAGCAGCTTGTCGGTCATGCCACCCATCGCGGAAACGACTATGCCGGTACGACCCTCGGGCATTTTCGACAGGATGTCGGCGACATTACGAAAGCAGTCTGCATCAGCCAGGCTGCTGCCACCGAACTTGTGAATTGTCCAACGGTCTTGTGCCAAGGGCGGCTCTCTGCCACTAACAAAGCCGCTGATCATAACGATACAACCGACAATCGTCGCCAGTTTTATCTGAAATCGATCGTGGCTGAGACTGAATGGTGGGGCGTGTAGGATTTGAACCTACGACCAATCGGTTAAAAGCCGAATGCTCTACCTCTGAGCTAACGCCCCGCGTGAATCCGGCAGGAAGGCCGGCAGCCGGGCGGCATGATACCGGACCGGCGGCAAATGACAACCTGCAGCAATGGCGCCAGACGATCCGGTGACCGGTTTGCCGTGTCGCTAGTGACCTTCTTCCGTCATGCGTTGCAATCGTTGCTCCGCGAGCCTCGCTGCCGTCGTGTCGGCAAAATCAGCCTGCACGCGGCCGAGTGAGGTGCGCGCATCGTCCCAGCGCTTCAACTCGTAGCTGCAGAAGCCCATTTTCAGCAAAGCATCCGGTACCTTCCTGGAACGCGGATAGTCGTTTACGACAATGGTGAACGCCTTGAGCGCCTGGTCGAATCGGCCGGTTACGTAATAGGACTCGGCAAGCCAGTACTGGGCATTGTCCGCCATCTGGCTGTCCGGGAAACTGACCAGGAACTGTTTGAACGCCGCTTCGGCCTCATCGTAGTGTTGCTCCTTGATCATCTCGAGAGCGGCCTGGTAATTGTCCCGGTCCGAGCCGCCGGGTATCGGCAATGGACCGCTGCCTGTACCAGTGGCAGCCGGACCCGCAACCGAAATGCTCTCCTCCAGTTCCTGCAATCGCTCGTCAAGGTCGGCATAAAGGTCGCGCTGGCGACTCGCCGAATTCTCGTTGTCATGCTCGAGTGTCTCGACCCGCCCCTGGAGGTCGGCAGTCCGGCGTTGCAACTCGTCTGATTGCACGGTCAGTTCGACCAGGCTGCCATTGGCCAGGATGCGCTCTACCGCCGCCAGCCTTCGATCGAGGTCATTGAGCTTGATCAATACCGGGTCTTCCTCGGGCGGCACCAGCGCGCAGCCGCCCATTGCGAACAGGACTGCCAGTAGCGCAAATCGAATGCAGTGCATTCTCACGAGATCCGGACCTATTGCGTGTACTTGATTTCGACGCGACGATTGAGCGCGTAGGCCTCTTCGTCGCTGCCAACGGCAGCCGGCCGCTCTTCGCCGAAACTCACAGTGGAGATCTGGTTCGCCGAGGCGCCCTGGATCAGCAGCATTCTTCGCACCGTCTGCGATCGCCGCTCCCCGAGACCGATGTTGTATTCACGGGACCCGCGCTCATCCGCATGTCCTTCCAGCCGCGCGCTGGTACCGGGATTATTGGCGAGATGCGTGGCGTGACGTGCCAGCAGGTCCGTGTACTCCGGCTTCAGTTCGGACTGGTCGAAATCGAAATAGATGACCATGCCCATTTGACCGTCGGGGCCGAGCAGGTCGTCATCGACGAATTCCCCGCCTGCCATGCCATCAGCACCGTATTCGCCGGTGCTTGCATCCCCGCCAGCCCCGGTGCCCGTGCTGCTGACCTCGGGATCGGGAATGGTGTTCTTGCTGCAGCCGAATACGCCGAAAGCCATAAAGGCGGCCAGCGCCAGTGTCGCGATTTTCATGATTGATGCCTTTTTCAATTGCCCAAGTGAAAGTAATTAAATGTGATAAATCATAAAGATATGATACTTACCTTACAGTAAACATCAGCTACCAGGTTCCTTCAGTACCGCGGAAACGGTGACCAGACCGGTTCGCGTACGTCCGATTGTCCCGCGGCGAGGCGGCTGCGAACAAGCCCGTCAGCCGTTACGGTTTCAAGAACGCCGTTTCGCCCTTGCCGCGTGGCATATATCAGCGAGTCGCTGTTTGGCGCAAAACTCGGCGATTCGTCCTGGCTGCCATCGGATACAACCAGCAGTTGTCGTCGCTCGATGTCCATGACGGCAATTCGATAATTGCCGCGGTCGAGGTGTACCACCGCCAGCTTCCTGCCGTCAGGCGACAGTCGCGGACGTGCATTGTAGCTGCCTTCGAAGGTGATGCGCTCGGGTGTCCCTCCGGCCGCACTGACTTTGTAGACTTGCGGTCCGCCGCTACGGTCGGAGGTGAAATATATTTCATTGCCGTCGGGTGACCAGCTGCCTTCGGTATCGATTGCCCGGTCGGTGGTCAGCCTGGTCAGCTCGCGACTGTTCAGGTCAAGGACGTGGATATCGAGATTGCCGTCCACGCCGCCGAGAGTCAGCACCAGTTTGCGGCCGTCCGGCGAAAACGCCGGTGAGCCGTTGATCCCCGGCAAGCTCGATACCTTGATGCGATTGCCGGTGCGCAATGTCTGCACGAAGATGCTGGACTGGTTGCCCTCGAAGGAGACATACGCGAGGCGGCGGCTGTCAGGCGACCACGCCGGTGACATGATCGGGTCACGAGATTCCATGATGGTGTTTTCGTTCTCGCCGTCGGCATCCGAAACTACCAACGTATAGGTCTTGCCGGCGCCCTGGCCCTGCGAGGTCACGTACGCTACCTGGGTACCGAAGACACCCGGAATACCGGTGAGTTTCTCGTAAATCATGTCGGCGGCACGGTGTGCAGCCGCCCGCATGGTGCCGCGACTTGCCGGCATTCGATACCCGACGAGCTGTTGCCTGCCGAATACGTCAAACAGCTGGAATTGCAAGCTGTAGGCATTTTCACCGGTTTGCGTGAGCTTGCCCACGACGATCGCCTCGGTACCGAGTATCGACCAGTCGTCGAAGTCCACGTCGACGCCTGCCGTCGGTTTCTGCAACATGCTTTTTTCGTCCACGGCCTGGAAACGCCCGCTGCGTTCCAGGTCCGCCGCGATGACTCCGGCTATATCCAGCGGGGCGGTGGCGCCATTGCCCTCCCAGCCGAAAGGCACTACGGCAACCGGTGTCCGCTGTCCGACACCCTTGGTTATCTCGATCACCAGTTCGGCATGGGCCGGAAAGCAGAAGATCGCCAACAGCAATGTACCGACGGACTGTCGCAACGGGCGCATGTGTGAGTTCCGCATCAATATTCGATCCTCGCTATTCTTCAGTTTTCAGTATCAATCGCAAGTTTCTGTCAAAAACGCTGGGATCGGGCGGCTGCGGCAACGGCGAGGCACGGAAAACCGCTGCCTCGACCGATCGCCGCAATGCGTCGTCTCCGGTACAACTAAGTATGGTCACGCCGACCACCTCGCCGCCGGGCACCTGGCGTACGATGACCTCGCATTCACTGCCAAAGCGCGCGCTCGCGGGTGGCGACCAGTTCCGGTAGATATGGTTGCGAATGGCAAGCACATAGCGCTCCTGGAGGCCTGCATTCATGGCCGCGAGCCGCTGTTCTTCGGCTTCGATCTCGGCATTGCGCCGTTGCTGTTGTGCTGCCAGCTCCGCCTCCATGCGCAGGCGCTCGTTTTCCTGGCGCTGGCGTTCGATGTCCTCCAGGCGTTTTCGCTCCGCCTCCTTTTCGCGCCGTTCGCGCTCGGCTTCGTCGCGCTTCTTGCGCTCGGCCTCGGCCTGCTGCTTGCGCTTTTCCTCCTCCAGTTTCTCGAGACGGATCCGTTCCTGCTCGACGCGCAGATCCTCGAGGCGCTTCTGCTCTTCCGCAGCTTTCCTTTGCGCTTCGGCCGGATCCGGAAGGGGCGCAGGTTCGGGCTCCGGTTCCGGCTCGACTGCCGTCGGGATCTCCACCACCGGCGCTGCGGCCAGTTCGTCCTCTGTGACCAGCGTTGCGCTGATCGCCAGCGGAATAACCGGGTGTGCCGTACGCGAAAAGTCGAAAACGAACACCATCGTGGCCAGCAGCAAGGTATGCAGCAACGCGGCCAGGAATACCGGAATGATGTTGTAGGTGTCGCGAATCATGTCGGCGCTGCTGCCCTACTCCGGCACGGGATAGGTATCCAGCGGGTCGGTAACGAAACCGACGCTGTCGGCCCCTGCCTGCTGCAACAAGACCATCGCACCGACGACGTTGCCGTATGGCACCGCGCGATCGGCCTTGACCAGCACCGGGGTGTCCGGTCGGCGCTCGAGCACGGCCGCAGTCAGCGTTACGATCTTCTGCGACCCCGACGGCTTGTCCTCGTCATCGCCGACATTGATGTACAGGTTGCCCTGGGCATCGACGCTGACGACGATAGGCGGATGGTCCGGCTCGTTCGCGATCGGCTCTGCGCCGGCTTTAGGCAAATCGACCTGCACGCCCTGCGTCAGCAGCGGAGCGGTCACCATGAAAATGATCAGCAAGACCAGCATCACGTCTATGTAGGGTACGACGTTGATCTCCGACATCAGCTTTCGTTTTTGCAATGGAGACGGCATTTCAGGCGCTCCTCTTTTTCGCACGCGAGTGCCGCTGCAGGATGCTCAGGAATTCTTCCGTGAAACTGTCATAGCGGATTTCCAGCCGCGCCACCTTGTCGGCGTACCGATTGAATGCCACGACCGCCGGAATGGCGGCGAACAACCCCATCGCCGTGGCGATCAGCGCCTCGGCGATACCCGGGGCGACCTGGGCCAGCGTGGCCGTCTGCGCGTTGCCGAGCCCGCGAAAGGAATTCATGATGCCTATTACGGTGCCGAACAAGCCGACGAACGGGCTGGTGGAACCTATCGTCGCGAGCGTCGCCAGGCTTTGTTCCAGCCGGTCGACTTCCCGCATCTGCGCAACCCGCATGGCACGACGGCTCTCCTCCAGCACCTTCTCCGGCTGGATATCGTCCTGTTGCGTGCCGCGGTGAAACTCGCGGAACCCCGCCTCGAAAATGCTGGCCATGCCGATGCTGCCATCCTTTTGGCGCGTCGCATTGCGATACAGCGTGTTCAGGTCCCCGCCCGACCAGAAATTGGCTTCGAACTCGTCGGACGCGGACTTGGTTCGTACGATCAATCGTCGCTTGGTGAAAATAATGCTCCAGGAAACGAAAGAGGCGATGAGCAGAGTCAGCATGACCAGCTGTACGACCACGCTCGCGCCCATAACCAGGCTGATGAACGACAAATTGGTTGTCATGGTGAGCAATCCTCGAAGAGTTTTTCGGGCAGGCGGGCGGGTTTTAGTGTTTCGGCGTTGAGAAACGCGGCGCGTATGGTGCCACGACATAACAGTTCGCCGTCAATACTGTTACGAAAGATGTCCTGTCCCATGGAAAACGTCGCACGCGACCGGCCAGTCAGCCGCACGGTCACGGCCAGTTGATCATTAAATCGTGCCGGGGAAAGGAATTGGGCAGTCGTGTCCACCACGACAAATATTCGCCTGTCCTTTCGCATCATAGTGTCCTGTTC
>DATICC010000016.1:0-2382 GCA_035457045.1 Woeseiaceae bacterium
ACCCGGGCGAAACCGGCAGTTTCCTGGTCAACTGGCGCCTGAATCACTACGTCCTGTCGCCGGACGGTCAGCTCGCACTGCGCGCCATTCGCCAGTAGCAGGTCGATCTCTAACCGCCTGCGTTGGCCGTTCGTCGAGGCAGGGACTCGACGAACGGTTTGACGCCGACGGCTCGATACAGATCATCGGGACGGTACAGGTATCCGCCCTTTACCACCGCAACGGCGCGCCGCACGGCACTGATATCCTCCAGCGGATTGC
Organism: Woeseiaceae bacterium; assembly: GCA_035457045.1. GTDB lineage: Bacteria > Pseudomonadota > Gammaproteobacteria > Steroidobacterales > Woeseiaceae > JAKEGN01. The sequence goes on from DATICC010000016.1 coordinate 262, forward strand.
CGTCCAGCAACACGAGGTCTGCATCCTTTCCCCTGGCTATCGATCCGGTCCGGTTGGCCGCACCGACCACCGATGCTGAATCGAGTGTCGCCATGCGCAGCACCGCGGCTATCGGGATGCCTGCCTCTGCATAGAGCTCGAGCTCGCGGTGTATCGTGAAGCCGGCCATGTTGTCGCTGCCCGGTACGATCTGGATTCCGCGGTCGTACAAGGCCTTCAGCATCTTGAGCGCGTTCACTCTCGAGCGGCTCCAGGCCGCTTCGTTGGCTTCGGTGATTTCCATTTCCGGATTGTAGAGACCGCGGCTGACGGAAAGCGGCAGGTGGTCGACGACGGCGGCGAAGGTCGGGTCCGGGTTGCCCGCCTTGTGCAGCAATTGCGTATCGAAAATGGCCACCGTCGGATCGGACACGACGCCATGCTCCCTGAGCAAATCGAAAAATGCGCGGGCCTCGGCGCCATCCAGGTCGAGATCGCCCGCCTTGTCGCCGTAAAGCGTAAACCGGAGCTGCTTGCGTGTGTCTTCACGGTCGCCCGCGCTGAAATTCAGGAACAGCATGTTGATGTGCTGGATCTCGTCGTAGCCGGCGCGCACTGCCTGCTCCGCCGACATGAACGCCGGGATATGGCCCGACAACCGCATGCCGCGCGCATGCGTGCGCTCGGCTATCGGCTCGACCCACGCCGGCTCGATGGAACTGTATAGCTTGATCTGGATATAGCCGTGGTCGGCATACCAGTCGACGCGTGCGAGTGCTTCATCGAGTGTCTCGACCGTGTCGCCGGTCGCATAGGGGCTGGCTTTGTCTATGAAACCGCTGCGGTAGGTGTGTGGACCGACGACCGTGCCGGAGGCGAATTTTTCGGTCATCTCCATGATTTTCTCGTGCACGCTGCCGACGTCGCGCACGCTGGTGATTCCGCCTGCGATATTCAGAATGCCGTCGGACAGGCTGAAGTGGCCGTGCATGTCCCAAAGACCGGGAATCAGGGTCTTTCCCGTCGCATCGACGACGAGCGCGTTCTCGACGCTGACCGGTGTTGCCGATACTTCGCTGATCTTCCCGTCGCGTACGGTGACATGGTGGCTCTTGAGCAATGTCCTGTTCTCGACATCGACGACGTCGACGTTGCTGAAAACGAGCGCTTGCTGCAGATGCTGCGACAGGCCGGGAGAAAGGGTTTCGAAATGCCTCGCTTCGAACTTCGACTGTTCGCGGCTCAACAGATCGATTACGTCCCCGCCATAACCCTTGCGGGCCATGCCCATGAAGCCGCCGAAATCCAGCGCGAAAGATTCCAGTTGCTCATCCAGCCAGATATAGGTCGGGGTGAATCCGATGCCGCTGATCCCATAGAGCGACACAACGGTCTCACCCGCGGCGCCGCTGACGGTCAGCTCTGTAAGCTTCTCGACGCTGGCCGTGCCCGAGGGAATCAGCTCTTGCTGCCCGTCGAGGTTTTTCAGCGCGGCGCGCACGAGGGCGGGCAGGGACTCCGTGGCCCCCATCTCGTTTGGTATGTAAAATCCGCCGCCGGCGGAACTGACCGAGCCGCTTTCCCCGACACTCTTCCAGCTCGCGACTCCATCGCTCAGGGAGAACGATTCGTCGACGGGAGCGCCGAAAGGCGAAGTTCCGCTGATGCGCTGCGAGCTCGGCAAGCCATTGGCATCGAGCTGCAGTTCGTCCCTGATGGTGTATTCGCGGTTGTTCCAGTGAACGAACAGCTCAGTGCTGATGCGGCCATCGCCGCTGCGTACCACGCGGTGCTGACCCGCCTCGGTGCCCTCGGAAATCCACTCGTACTCGGCGACCGTGCCGGCGGGGTCTCCGGCACCACCGATCGCTGCCGGCTCCGGGTCCGCAGCCTTCCTGCCGCAGCCGGAAAGCCAGAGGCCGGCCAGCAGAAACAGCAAAAATCGCGAGTAAGCTTTTGTTTTCATAAAAATTCCTGGAGGAATAGACGGAACGCGCGGGCGATCATGCCGCCACTCTAGCATTGGCGCCCAGGGCGCAGGCAAGGATCACGACCTGCAATGCGGCTGGCAATTGCCGGTGTGTCCGGTCAATCATTACGTACCCTGAAATGCCACGGAGATCCGAATCCTTGAGTTCCCTT
>DATICC010000017.1:0-3604 GCA_035457045.1 Woeseiaceae bacterium
GGAATACGAGAGCTCACCGCGGCGGAACGCCTCGCTGATCTGCGGCAGGTTCTTCAGCGCATGCGCCACCCGCACTTTCTCGCGTGCGGCGTGCAGGCCGATGCCGCATTTGAAATTCAGCCAGTGGGCGCAGGAGCAGAGCCCTGGCAGGCCCCAATAACTCTTCTCGTCGAACGCGCGTATGAGGACCAGCAAACGGTACGTCGCGGCGTGGATGTAACTGCAGAGTTCGGTGATCTCGGCACCGAGTTTCTCGCTCTCGTCGTAGAAGGAAACGGGGGCCACCTTAGTGGCTGCAACGGCGGTATTCACGGGTCCCTCCGGGAGGAAAAGGCAGGCTGTTTATTTGTACAGTAGTATAGTCCTAAATGGATGATAAATCGAGGGATTAATGGGGACTCAGGAGACAGAAAAGAGCGTGTTTGCGCCACAGCTCTGGGCAAGGGTCGCCCGCAATGCCGGTTCCAGCAGAATCCGACCAGATACCCGGGTCAGGTCATTTGTCGGCCGGGGTCAAATGCCCGGAGCGACGTGAAAACTCCTTGCTGAACACGAGTTCTGTCGCACCGCTGCCATCTTCTGGTGTGGTGACGAGGTGCACCGTTGCGGTGTCATCTGTAAGCACCAGCTCCGCGAAGCCCCAGAGCATGCCTTCGGCAAACCTGGTCTTTTTTTGCGGATATTCGCGGTCCTGCCATGCCATGAACGGCCGGTGCACCGGTCGTTGCTTGGCGCCGGCGCCCGAAATCACCTGCAGCAGCGGCGGACGGTCGCGGTAGTGCTCACCGGCCGCGCGGCAATCGTCCGTGTGAACTTCGAGCGTATGGTCGTGGCCCACCAGGTACGCATCTGCGTAGCGGCACAGTATCGGAAGCAGCAGCCGGCGCAATACCTTTGCTTCCTCCTGCTTGGTCCCGGACGAAGACCAAACGGGATGGTGTGCGATGACCAGCTTCCAGCGGGCGTTGGATGCCGCAAGCGACTCCTCGAGCCATGCGAGCATGCGTGTTTCGTCGCCGACCGGCATCGCCCAAGGTTCGTAGTTGTCTTCCTCGCCTGTGTCGAGTGGCGTGCCGTCCGCGGCGACAGCATCGTCGTACACGACTTCCGCATTCAGCAGCAGCGTCGTGTCTATTGCAAACACTTCCACATCGGGGGCAGCCATGGCACGGTAATAGAAGTTGTCGATCGCATACAGTGGCGATTGCCGCAAATATTCGAGCTGTGCAACGGCGCCTTCTCGTGACGTGTCCCAATCGTGGTTGCCTAGCACCGGGTAGATGACGAATTCCGGGTCCTGATCCTGCAAGCCCTTGTATGGCGCCCGCAGCAGTTCCTCGAATCTTTCCACGTCGTCGCGGCCGTCAGCACCGGCCGTTGCGCCAGCATCGTAAATGTTGTCCCCGAGCATGACGCCGAACTTGCAGCGCTCCTCCGGCGCGCACCAGGAGCGCATGGCTTTCGAGACTGGCCACATGCCGCTCCTCTCCACGTAACCACCCGTTTGCTCGGCAAAGTGCATCGGCGGCGGATCGAAGTCCTCGATCGGCAGGTTGTCCTCAATCCAGTCATCGAGTTCATAAACGAAGAACTCACGGCCGGTAAATGAATTCTCGTAGTCCTCGGCTTCCAGCCAGTCGTAGTCGTAGCCGGTATCGCCGAACACCAGGATGCTGAGCGGCGGCCTGGCATCGGGCGACGTGAGAATGCCGCTGCAGGCAGCCAGCAATACGGTAACTATGACGACGATACGAGCGCGCATGACCGGCTCCTCCTGTTATGCAGAATAGCGCCGCGCGATCAGCGCTTCGACATCCTTGCGCGAAGACATCACGGGTCCTTCCCGTTCCATTTTCAGGCTGGTGACCGCGGCGGCCCACACCGTCGCTTCGGCCGCGGAACCATCGAGCCGGCAGGACACGTACGAGCCCATGCAGGTATCGCCGCGACCACTGCGGCCACGCAGCTCCTCCGGGTGAAACTGTGCTTCGAAATATTTGCCATTGGCCAGCACCAATACGCCGTCCCGGTGGGTCAGGACGATTTCGGACGGGCCATCTTCGGCCAGCGTTGCAGCGGCCTTGTGAATGTCGGTCTCACCGGTCAGGAACTCCGCTTCAACGGCGTCCGTCTTCAAAATGTCAACCAGTGCCAGGATCCCGGGCTGCTCCGGCCAGGGTTCGTACTTCAGCCGGCCAGCCGCGGTGATGACGCGCACGAAGCCCTGCACGTCCGCGCAAAGTTTGCCGCCTTTTTTCTTCAGTGATTGCATGACCTCGAGCGAGGCTTCGCCGCGCGCCGAGCCGTTGACGATGATGGCTTTGGCATGAAACGGTGCCAGGATTTCCGGCGTGAACGGATTCGCGACCGCCGCGACCGTCAGGATGCGCTCGTCGACGTTGTCGGTCGGGTATTCCAGCCGCATCAACGTCGATTGCGGGGATTCGAAAATGTGCACCTCGATTCCCTTGGCGCGCAGGGCATCCGTCGATTTGCGATCCTCGGCAGCAAGCCGCGTAACCGCTCCAACCCTGAGCCCTCGCAGCTGTGCGGCGTGCGCTGCGTAGCTGTAACCGCCGCCGTCGACATGGCGCGTGCCCTTGCGGGTGACGATAGTGTCCTTTGTATAGTTGCCGATGGTGACGAGATCGTAGCAATACACACAGTTCTCCGGTTTCGAATTTCGCTCAGTCGCGCAGTCGCACGCGCCACAGGGTGCCCGCGAGCAGCATCGACAGCACGGAAGCGGCGAGCCAAAAGACGATGACCTCGCTGAAGTCGTAGACGCGCGTGCCATCGACCATTGTTGTGCCTTTTTCGATCAGGTAACCGCTGACGTTTTCCTGTATGCCGGCGCCTATGTAACTGAAGATGCCGACGAATCCCATGACCGCGCCAACGGCGCGCTTCGGCACGATGTCGGCGCCGAACAATCCGCCGAGCGAGGTCACCAGCCCATTCAGGCCGATACCGTAGAGTATGAACGCGAAGTACAGCATTGCCGTATTCTGCGGCCCGTAGAAAATCAGCAGGAGCGCAATGATCTCTACGATCGCGAACAGCAGGTTCGCCGGCGGCCGCCGGGCGTTGAACACCTTGTCGGAGATGAAGCCGAACAGGATGCAGCCAACCAGGCCGGCGATCGTGTTGACCATCAGCAAGGTACCGGCTTCCACCAGGGAATAGCCGCGGCCCTCCTGCAGGTACAGGATGCCCCAGCTGTTGATCGCATAACGCACGACGTAGTTGGTGGCGCTGGCGAGTCCGAGGACCCAGATCGAGGGCAGCACCAGGATCGAAAGCTGTGTCTTCCACAGGCTGGTTCGCGAAGCTTGCGCCGCCGGCGGGCCCCAGCGATCGCCATGCCAGTCGTTGACGTCGGGCAGTCCCAGCGTGCGCGGCCGGTCCTGCATCAGCCAGTAGATCGCTATGGCGACGAACACACACAGCACGCCCGGCGCCCAGTATCCGTAGCGCCAGCCGTAGGCCGTGACCAGCGCCGCAACGACCACGAACGTCAGGCCTTCCCCGAGCGAATGCGCGGTACTCCAGATGCCGTAGTAGCGGCCGCGTTCGCGGTTGCTGAACCAGCTCGCCAGCGTGA
>DATICC010000018.1:0-4162 GCA_035457045.1 Woeseiaceae bacterium
GGGAATCGCGGCAATCGCCAGCACCAGTGCTGCCGCTATCGCAGGCCCGCGCCAGTGTATGGGAAGGTTTTCGTTGGCCCAGCGGGCGGTGAACACCGAGGCGTAAACGCGATTTTTCACCTCGAGCAGATCATCGCTGCCACGCGTCACGAGGCCGCTCGCGAAAAGGCTGGCCTGGGTGCGCGACTCGGGGTCGTAGCGGACCTCGATGCCTTTTGCGATCTTGCCGTACAGCGTCAGCATGCCGTCCCGCAGTTTCGACGGCGCAGTCACGAAGCCGTGTATATGACTCAGGTGCGGCTCGCTGTGCAATGCGGCGCGGCCAGCCAGCTGCTGCAACGCAATCCTGTCGACCTGGGCGCCTATATCTCCCGATATCTGCTCGCGGGCGACCGAACGTGCGAGCTTCTGGGTAAGGTAGGGCTGGCCGCCAGTCCACTCGTAAATACGGTCGAGCGCCAGGCCGGCATCGTCAGCAGGCAGGTTCAGCTCGGTTGCAAACAGTTCCAGGTCCGCACGGGAGAAGTCTCCAAGCTGCACTTCCCTTGAGACGCGAAACGGCGACAGCTCCGGGTCTTCCACCAGGGCATGCGGGTCACACTCACCCGACAGGGCAAACGTCAGTCGGGTGAACTCCGGGTCCGTGCTGCGCGCGTTGTGCGCCGCACGGATACTGGCGAGAAGATTTTCGGCAAACGGCAATGCGGTGACGCATTGCACCTGGTCGACGAAGACAACGATCGGGCCGGCGATATTCTGCAGCACGATCTCGCTGTAGAACTCGACCAGCCTCTGCCTGTAACTGAGGATATTCTTGTCCTGCCACCACGCCTGCAGGTCGACCTTCAGGCGCAGCTGCCTCAGCAAGCGATACACGATACTATAATACCAGCGGCCCGCATCGGCGCCACCATCCCGGTCGGCGATCTGTTCCAGGTCGAGGATCGCCACCTTGACTCCGTTGTTCTGCAGGCGCGCCGAAGTCGAGGCGATGAGGCTCGACTTTCCGGTACGGTCGGGGGCGATGAGGTGGGCATAATTGCCCGCCACCAGCGTCTGGTACAGCAGTTCGTCTGCCGGCCGGCGCACGTAACCGGCGCGCACCGCGTGCAGCGGTCCGCCGACACTGAAAAACTCTCCGGTCGCGTCGATGCTGTCCGCGACTGACTGGTCGGTACTTTCAGTCATGTATACCGGCACCCTGCGAGGCCGCGATCCCGCGCATACGGCGGCAGCTTGTGGAACCCAGCGGTCAGCCTGACGGCTGCGGGCGCCCGCGTCAAGTGCCGCCCCGCCGACTGACTATGATATAAGCGCTTGAATATATTATGTTTATGCCATGCACACGGAGGCGCGACCAGCCTGTATCATCGCCGTTCGGAAACTTCCCAAGAGGCCGGCCACCGAGGAGCCCGCGTGGATTACTGTCACCAGCACAATCTTGTCGATCCGGAATCCGCCTCGGCCAGCCGCCGTTTCGGCATACGTATCACGCTCCCGCCCGGCGACACCTTCTCGAGCCTGCTGGGCGAGGACTGGGAACGCGTCCACTGGTACCGTAGCGAGCGCGAGCGGGACCGCGCCTACGACAACATGATGAGACGGCACGGCTATTACCGGAAGACCGACTCGGCGACGCAGATCCTGGAAAAAATCGTTCGCTGATCCCGTTACAGGGGCGAGCGGCCGAGGGACAGGTAAAAGTTCGAATCGCCACCCTCCGACAGGCCGGCGCCTATGAAAAGCGGCCCGAAGAACGTATCCACCCCGGCAAACACGCTGCCATTGACCAGGACGTCCGATACGCTGATGTCGGATTGGGTCTGCCATACGTCACCGGCCTCGATCGATGCACCGACGTACAGCGGTGCATCGAATATATTGGGTGCCGTCTCGCCGGTCCTGCGGTAGTAAGCGAACCGCGCGAGACCCGCGTGCGGGCCACTGATTTCACCCCGCGCAAGGCCCGAGAGGTTCAGGAACCCTCCCAGTGGAAAATAGTTCTGCACCAGGTCGTCGGTCTTGAATGCCGTGTTGAAGACGAGCCCGGCATTCAGAGTATGCCGGCCGCGCGTCCAGGCGGTCGCCATTTCCGTCTGCAGCAGCCGGAATTTGAAGTCCGCACCGAGTCCCTGGTCCGACTGGATAAACAAGATATCGACCCGCGAGCCGCGTAACGGGATCTGGGCATTGTCGCGAGTGTCGACCTGGAAGCGGGCCTCGAACCCGCCGGTATCGAAGGAGGATTCCGGCAGGGCCGGGTCACCCACTTTTATTTTGGCATTGCCTTTGCCGACGAAAGCGCCGAGGCGCAATTCGCCCCAAAGCCCGAGTTCCCTGCCCAGGTCCAGCGCGAGTGCGGAGTCGCTGATCCGGTAGCGCGCGATGCTTTGCTGGTCGGCAAACGCGTTGAAATTCGTTTGCTCGAGCACGATGCGCGGAGCAATGAACAGGCGCGAATCGAAACTGAGCGGCTGATACAGCTCGGTCTTCAAATACGGCTCCGTGCCGATCTGCAGGTCGCTGCGCCATTCCGCGCCGAAACGGTTGATCCCCCGGCGCGTCATGCGCGCGGATAAATTGAATGCCGTATCGCCCTGCAGGTCGTCCTCGAGATCGACACCGAAGTTGAGGAAATTCGGCCCCCAGCTCTTGGCGCGCGTGAAGAACTCGACTCCGTTCTGCTCGCCTTGTTCGACCAGTCGGTAGTCGACGTGCTCGAAGGTCGCCAGTCCGTACAGCCGGTCCGCGTCGGCGGACAATGCCGCCGTGTCCGGAGGAACACCGGTCCCGGATTTGAGCCGGTCTTCGAGGAACCCGGCGGACAGGGGACCGTCGTCCAACACCGACAGGAAGTCGACCTGCGGCAATGGCCTGAGACCCCTGCGTCGGGTCGCGAGGTGTTGTTCGAACGCCGCCTCGTCGAGGGCCAGCCGGCTCAGCCGCGCGCTTTGGGCGGCTGCAGCCTCGGCGCCGGGCTCGACGGCTTGTGATATTTCAGCGAAGTTCGTCGTGCCGAAGTTGCCGAGTTCCGGCCGGATCAGGAAGTCGTCTTCACCGAGGGTCGCAAGCTGGCGGCGCGTCTCCTTGCGGATCAGGATGGTGAGCATCTGTGCCGTAACGTCGATCGCGGAGGCGATTTCTTCGGCGCCGTACAACGGAAACTCGACATCCACCGCGATGACGACGTCGACGTCCATCTCGCGGATCACCGAGACCGGCACGTTGCCAACCAGGCCGCCGTCGACCAGGGTTCGACCGTCAAGCACCACCGGTGCAAACGCCCCTGGCACCGCCATGCTCGCGCGCATTGCCGTCGGCAGGTCGCCGCGTGACAGCACGTACGCTTCGCCACTGCGTATGTCAGACGCCACGGCGCGAAATGGAATCGGCAGCCGGCCGAAATCGTCGATGCCGGCCACTTGCAGCGTATTTTCCCTGAGGATCAAGCCGAGCTTTTGCCCCTGGATGAAACCCAGCGGAATCTGCAGCTCGCCCTCCCGCAGTCCGAGTTCCAGGCGAATAGGAAACTGCTCATCGTCCTGTTTGCGGCGAAATGGGCTGTTGTCGCGATCCGCTTCGTCACGAAACGCTGCCGCCCAGTCGATGCCTGCAACGAGATCCTCGAGTTCGGCGGGCGTCATTCCGGCAGCGTAAAGGCCACCGACCACGGCGCCCATGCTCGTTCCGGCAATCGCGTCTATCGGGATTCGCAAACGCTCCAGTTCGCGCAACACGCCGATATGCGCCGCACCGCGTGCGCCGCCACCACCGAGCACCAGCCCGACACGCGGGCGGTCCGGCTCGCCATCTGCGTCTGCGGCTGCCGCAGTGGCCGCGGTCAGCACGAGCATCGATAGGGCGAACAGCATCGATGCTGCGACGGTTCCCGAGGTCGGGTTTTTCAAAGCGTGAAATATCATGGTGTGCCTTGTCGATTGGACGAATGGTCGAACGGGCCTGCCGGGGATTATAATGAGTCGGCCCGCCGGTCGCCCTTTCATCGCAGCAGGACTTCGACCTGATGATCGATCGATTGCGGAATTCCCTGTTCGCTGCGGCGGCCTTCACTGCAAATGGAGTAGTCAATGGTTGATGCAACACCGGTTGCGCCTGCAAATGGCGCAAAGATCACGATTCGAAACGGCAAACTGACGGTACC
>DATICC010000019.1:0-2585 GCA_035457045.1 Woeseiaceae bacterium
TCGCTGAAGGACGATCACGTGTTCGACACCGCAGTGCAAAGCTGGGTGTTTCACGGCCTGGGCTACGCAGCGCGCAAGACCATGCTTGCCCATGTCGACAACGACTTCGTGTACCAGGGAAACGGCGACTACGTCGGCTTGCTGAGCGAAGTCGATGTCGGCAGCGACGTTGCGCGTCTCGCTGCCGAAGTGCCCGCACTGGTCCGCCGGGCGCGCGATACCCTGATGGGCAGCGAACCCAGGATCCCGGTCGGCAAGCATTGCAATACACCCTACGAGTGCCCGTTCATCGACTACTGCTGGCCGAAAGGCGAATTTCCGGTGCAGACGCTGCCGCGCGCCTCGAAGGCGAAACTGGGCGAGTGGATACAGCGCGGCATTACCGACCTTCGGGATGTTCCGGAGGACCAGCTGAGCGAACGCCAGCAATGGGTGCAACGGGTCGCGCGCACCGGTGTTGCGGAGTTGTTGCCGGGCGCGAAAGCGTTTGCCAGCTCGCTCGCTTATCCGCGCTACTACCTGGATTTCGAGACGATCGGGCCTGCGGTACCCCTCTGGGCAAACACCCGCCCTTACGAAGTCCTGCCGTTCCAGTGGTCCTGTCATTACGAGGAGGCGGCCGGAAAAGTCGGGCACGCGGAATTCATCGATCTGTCTGGCCGGCCGCCAATGCGCCTGGTCGCCGAGTCCCTCATCCGCGTGCTCGGTCAGGGCGGCTCGGTAGTGACGTATTCGGGCTACGAACGGAAGGTCATCAGCGGGCTGGTTCGCCGTTTCCCGGACCTCGCCCCCGCATTGACCGCGATCATCGCGCGACTGGTCGACCTGAAACCCGTTGCCGAAAACTACTATTACCACCCAGCGATGGCCGGATCCTGGTCCCTGAAGGCGTTGCTCCCGACCATCGATGCCAGTTTGGCGTACGATAAACTACAGGGTATTCAAGATGGTACAGAAGCTTCTGAAGGTTATTTAGAGGCCATTAACCCGGCGACTACAGCGGCACGGAAAGCCGAACTGCATGCGCAGCTGCTGCACTACTGTCGCCTCGACACGCAGGCCCTGCACCGGCTACTTGCCTTCTTCGCCTCGGGCTGAAGCTCGTTCGTCCGTACTGGGCGATTTTGAGGGTCAGTGGCGGAAGGCGGGTGGCTTCTGCAGGTCCGGGCTCAGGTATCGATCGCGCAGCAGGGTTTGCCGGTTCTCGAGGTTCACAGACTCGCCGCCGATGTAGACCGACTCGGGAAAACTGGTCAGCTCCAGCGGGTCTGCACTCCAGACAATCAGATCGGCCGACTTCCCTGCCTCGAGGCTGCCCAGGCGGTCGGCGACGCCAAATATCTCTGCGGGCGTGCGGGTAATGGCACGCAAGGCGGCGTCCCAGTTCATACCATTGGCGACGGCAATGCCGGCTGCCTGGGTGATATTGCGCGCGTTATGCGTCTGGCTGGAACTCTCGCCGCCGAAAGTCAGACGTACGCCGGATGCAGAGAGGACGGCGGCCGAGTCGAGTCGCGCATTGAGCTGGTCGAAGCTGGCCGGCAAATTGTTGGTCGTGTCGAGTATGACTGCGACATCATTCGCCGCCAGTTCCGGCGCGAGCATCCACGCCTCGGCGGCCCCGAGCAGGATCAACTTCAGCGTGTAGGCCTTCGCCAGGCCCAGCAGGATGCTGATATCACTTGCGCGGTTGACACGAACCAGCAGCGGCACGTCGCCGTCAAGCACCGGCTGCAGGGCTTCGAGGTCTGCGCCGCTGACCGAATACTCGCGCCACTCGCCCCGCGCCCAGGCCGCCTTGTTCTGCCGATAATCGCGCGCATCGTCCAGCGCTTCTCGCAACAGTTGCAATGCAGCTGCCCGTGATCCGCCAGCCAGCGCGCTGCCGGATTCGCCCAGGTTGACCAGCAGCGCTGCACCCCGACGCAACAGGAACGGCGGCGACGGCGTAAGGCTGACGAACGAGGCCTTGCCGGACAACACGCTGCTCACATTGCCAAGCGGGTCGGGTTCTGCCGGCTCCGGTGCAATCAAGGCGCCGGTGATACCATCGCTGCGATTGATCGCGATCAGAGTCGAGCGCGGGTTGTAGGCGTCGGCAACATCGAAACCTGCCGAGAACCGGGCGCCACGTTGCACGGAGTCCACGGTCCCGTCCACGGCTCCGACCTCGACCAGCCCCAGCTGGCCGAAGGGCGACAGGATGCCCGGCGTAACAATTTTTCCACTGGCATCGATGCGCGTTGCCCCCGCGGGAATCTGCACCTCCGTCCCTGTGTCGAGAATCCGCCCGTCCTCCATCACGATGGTTGCGTTCTCGAGCGTCCCCGCTGCCGCCATGGTGTGAATTCGCGCACCCGTTATGGCAATCGTGTCGGCAATGGCGGGCGGAATCGGCAGGGTCAGTGCTGTAATCACTATTGCGGCGCGTTTGTTCATCGCGCACCCCCGTTTGCCGCCGTCGTCCCCAGGCTGAAATCGGTCACCGGATTCAATTGCGGATTCCCGCGGTCGAACACCAGTGCCCCGTCGATATAGACTTTGCTGGCCCGGCTGTAGACGCTGAAAGGGTTCCCGTCCCAAAC
>DATICC010000020.1:0-6683 GCA_035457045.1 Woeseiaceae bacterium
CTGGCGCCGGACGGGCCCGCGAAACTCGCGGTCTCCAGCTGCCAGCCGCCCGGCTGCCGGCAGGCAAGCCCGTACAGGTCCGCGGTGGCGCTGCCCAGCCGGAACTGCCGGCACCAGTCTCCGTCCTCGCCCTGGAAGGTAAGAACCACCTCGCCATTACCGTCGTCCGGCAGCCGGACCGTCTCGCCGGCGGATGTCTTCTCGAGCAGCTGATAAAGCCCGGAATCGCCGGCGACCATTCCGGACATCGGCAGCACCGATTCGCCGCTGCCCTGTGGTGTCAGGAGATCGTGGACGAGGAAACCGGCAACGAGCGCGACGCTCGCGGCAATCGCCACGGGCACCTGGAAAAAGCGTGGCGCACGCGGCTGCAGCCGGACGATTTTTGCACCTTCTGTGTCCTGCAATCTGTCCGCGCCGTCATCCTTCAGCAGGTCCAGCACTGACTGTGGCAGCGGTGTCTCGTCGATGGCATGAAACGCTTGCTGCGCCTTGCGCCCTGCTTCGCGCATCCGTTCCAGCCGACGCGCAAGCGGGGGTTCGGCGGCCAGCCGCTCTTCAAGACGCATCGCTTCGCCCCGCGGCAGCTCGCCGTCCAGCCAGGCGCTCAGCCGTTCATCGTCCGTCATGTCCTTGTCCGTCATTTCATACTCCGCCGGATTCCGTCCTGTCGACCAGCGCGGCGCGAGCGCGCGCGAGCCGGCTCATCACCGTGCCGATCGGGATCTCCAGTATCGATGCCGCCTCTTTGTACGAGTAGCCTTCCACCGACACGAGCTCGAGCACCGCGCGCTGCTCCTCCGGCAACGCGGCTATTGACGCCTGCGCCTCGCGCAGCGACAGCTCGCCGATCGCCGTTCGCTCGCCGTCTGTCGATTCCTCGCCGGCAAGCGTCGGCTCGCTTTTCGCGACTTCCCTCGTCCGCCGCGACCGGATCTCGTCAACCCACAGGTTGCGGCAGATGGTCAGCGCGTACGGCACGACCGGCGCCTCCTGCGGCAGCCCCCGCGTCAACAAGCGTTCGACGGTCGACTGCAGCAGGTCGTCCGCATCGGCGCGGTTTCCGGTCAGGCTCATCGCGAAACGCCGTATGCTCGCCAGGCCGTCGAGCAGTTCCTGCCGGCGGCCCCCGAAACTTCGATCCTGTCCCTTGTTCATACGGCCGAACCTGTGCTTGTATTCCAGGAGGAATAAAGGTGTCCCTGCGAACGTGCACATTGTATGCGCACAGGGGCAAGGAGAACGACGTGAACGCCGCACCCGGAATGCCTGTAGCGGTGAAGGCGATTGTTGCAGGCCTGGTGCTGCTTGCCGGACCGGGCGTCGCTTCCGGCCAGGTTCTGCCTCCGCTCGACGATCCGCTGGGGCGGCCGCTCGACCCGGCGCTCGAGCGCATCGACGATCCACTGGGCTCGCGTATCAAACGTCGTCGCGAGGAACTCGAGGAAAAGATCGACGAACCGGTCGTGGATGACACCGTGATCGGGACCGTCGACGACGTCGCGTCCGGACCGGCCGGCACGGTCGTCGGTACCGTAAACTCGACGACGGCTGCGGCGGGCAGTGCAGCGCAAGCCGTCACGACTACCCTTGCGCAAGCCCTGCGGCCGTTCCTGCTGGCCGCCGATCCTCTGGGCTGGCCGATCGAGCAAGACATGGTCGTAACCCTGGTCGGCGCAGGCCAGCTCGCTGCGCTTCGCGCACACGGGCCCGACGTCGTCGCACAACGGGAGCTGCCGGCGCTCGGAGTGGTTATGGTCACGCTGCGCAATCCGCCCGGCGCCGGCCTTGTGCAAACCGTCACCGACCTCAAGAGCGCGTTCCCGGATGCGGTTGTCGACTTCAATCACGTGTACCGGTATGCGGAGGCGCCCGACGCTGCACCTGCGGCCGAAAGCGAGGCGGGCCCGTCCGACGAGCGGCCGGCCGCGGCGCCGCTCCGTGTCGGTATGATCGATTCCGCCGTGATGGCGGAGCACATCGCGCTCCGCGAGAGCAGCGTCGTGGCCAGGGATTTCGTGAGCAACAATGGGCGACGCCCGCTGACACACGGCACGGCCGTCGCGTCCCTCATCGCGCGCAGTGCCGATAACGGCGCTGAAATACTGTCCGCTTCGGTCTTCTTCCAGACCGAGAACTTTGCACCTGGCGCAACGACCGAAAGCATGGTCGCCGCGCTCGACTGGCTTGCCTCGGAGCGCGTAGACGTTATCAACATGAGCCTGGCGGGCCCGGGCAACGCGCTGCTCGAGAGCGCCGTCGACGCGATACTCGAACAGGGACTGCCGATCGTGGCGGCAGTCGGCAACAACGGGCCGTCGGGCGAGCCGCTGCATCCCGCCGCGTATGCCGCGGTAATCGGCGTGACTGCCGTCGATCGCGACGGCAAGGTCTTCCTGTATGCGAACCGCGGTGAGCACGTCGACTTTGCCGCGCTCGGCGTCGACGTCAAAGTAGCCGACAGCGAGGGCAGCTGGCGGCTCGAGTCCGGCACGTCGATGGCGTCGCCACACGTCGCCGTGGTGGTTGCGAAAACGATGCATGCGGACCGGATGACGCTCGCTGCGCTGCTGGCCGCACTGACCGCGAGCGCCGAAGACCTCGGCAAGGACGGTTTCGACTCCACGTTCGGTCACGGGCTGATCACCGACGCACCGGTGCTCGTATCTCGGCAGTAAGCGCCGACAGGCAGGAGCCTGACGAGCCCGCCGCAACCTTCCTAGAAACCGGCGCCGATGGTCAGGGTATAGACCATCTCGTCGTACGAGGCGGTTTCCAGGGTGGATGCATTGTCGCTGTACTCGGCCTGCCCGGCTATTTCGAAGTGCTCCCCGAGCGGCAACCCGACCCGGAGGCCGGCACGGCGCCGCACGTCCTGCCGCGGGCTCTCGTCGTCGCCCGGCGAACTCTTGTAATCGCGGACGTCGAAGCGGGCATGGGCTTTGACATCGACCGTGACCGATCCGGCCTCGAGTCGATGACCGTACGACAGCCTCATCGCGCGGCCGTCATAGTCGAGGGTGTCAGTCAGTGCGTCGTCCGAATCGCGCTCGAGCGCCATGGCAAAATACCGCTTCATGCCATCGAGCAGGACGTAGGCATCGGCGCGATATGACCTGGTCACGGCGTCTCGTTCCGCGAGCGCCTGATACGATTTTTCTGCCTGCGCATAGGCAACGCGCAGGTACAGCCGCTCGCCGAACAGGCGCGAGAGGCTCGGCGACACGCGCGTAATGTCGAGAAAGGATTCGTTGTCCAGGCGCGTCGCGAACCGATCGACGGAAACGCCGGCGTCGAAGCCGGCGATGCGATATCCCACCGCCCCGTGCAGTTCATGGATTGCGACGTCGAACTCCCGGAACTGCTGGTAGCGGGTCCCGGAGTACGCGTAGCCGAAATCCAGCGACAGTCGCTGGCCTGGCCGCAGCGAACCGCCGATGCCGACATCCATCACCAACGCTGTGTCGCCTTCGCCTGTGTTGGCGTCGATGTCTGCGACGTTGACGTTGCTGTCATACCGGTAAGCGGCGCTGGCGCCGAATTCAAGGTCAACAGGACCTGTCTCCGTCGGGGTAGCCTCCGCGCCCACACTCACCAGCAGCCAGACGGCTGCGAACTTCCACCGGGTATTCATGTTCATTCTCCCTGTTCAGTGAAACGGGAGCCGGCGGCACCGCCGGCTCCCGCCCAGACTGCCGTCAGTCCTTGCCCGGCAGCGGCAGCGCATCGGTGATGTCCGTAACGAGGTCCGCCTGGATCGCGTCCCGTATGTCGTTGCGGACCGAGGCATCTATCTCGCCTGCAACCTCACCTTCCACTGCCCCCTCGACGGTGGCACCGGCCGCGTCGCGAACCAGCGGCTTTGTCGCCTCTACGGCAGTTTCCGCAGTCGCTTCAGCGTCCGCCTTTGCGCTCGCCGAGGTGTCCGCCGCGGCATCCATCGCAGTACCGGAGACGTCCGATACCAGGCCCACCGTGCGCGCAGTCGCTTTGGCCGCGATGCTGCCTCCGGTTTCCGCATCAGCGCGTACGTCCTCGCTGCGAACGCTCGTTTCCGCGCCGCCCTTGACGGACGAGGAAGCGCCGACGCTCGACCCCTGGCGCAGCTCCGCTGAGCCCTCCGCCCTGGCTTCGACGCTCACGCCGGCTTCCGCTTGCGCGAACGCATTGCCCGCGGTCAGCGCGAGAGCCAGGGGCAGCACGAGGGCCAGGCGTGCCTGGCGGGATTTCCTGTTTAACGTAGTCATTGCAGATCCTCCTTGTTGCCGGCATTCAGCCGGATTTCACAAGGAGGACGGATGAGGTCGTGAGCCTATTCCCACCGGGTCTGGCACTGAACTTGCAGCGGCCAGTACGGGCGCAAGAAATGTGTGCTTTAGGTGAAACCTACTGCGAGACCCGGGAATCTCTGATCAATGCCACAAACTACGTCATTGCGAGCGCAGCGAAGCAATCGCAATGAGGATACTTCTCGAACTGATCAAGGATTCCCTGGTACTTACTCTTCGGGTCTGTAAATCCAGATATCGTCGATGACGTATGAGGCAGGGTCGCCCGGCACGACATTGTCATACGACAACTTGATGCTTACTCGGCTGACTGAAGGTTCAGCGCCCCTGCTGCTCAGAGGCCTGGCACTGGACATGACCCTGTCGCGAGCCCTTGAACGGGTGACGCAGGTCCCGTTCATCGTGTCGAGGACCTCGTCGGCGCGGCAGGTGGCGCAGCCGGTTCGTCCTTCGAGCGGGCAATGAGCCCTGTATCCCAGCCAGTTTGGCCCGGTACGGCACTCCCCCCTTTCGAACCTGAAATCCTCCGGGCAAGCCGGACGACTCACGCCCGCTGTCGAGCACGCCGCACGACTCCCTCCCGATGTCGGGGCAGCCTGGGCGATAGTGGCAGTGTAAGTGCCGGCGCTGTTGTCAACGTGAACACTTACGGTGTGAACCTCGCCGAAGACGACGTCACCCAGCCGCTCGCCGGAGGCACGAAACTCGCCGTCGACGATCTCAATGTTTGCAATTCCCGTGTTCAGGTTCCCAATGGCGAAAAAGAATCTCGGCGTAGCGGAGCTGAACCTGTCCGCACACCCATCCCATAACGCAGTGAATTCCTGCACAGCTCGCGTAGTCTCTATCGCGATGAAGTCTGTTTGACTCACTGCCTCGCGATAGGAATGACTCAGGCTGTTTCCAAACAGCCTGTCAGCAATTACGACGATATTCGGCGGATCTGCAGGCCAGATCCTGATTACGTCGTCCGTCGGCGGACCGGCGGGACTTGAACTTGGCGGCCCGCCGGCAGTATCGGATTCGAAGTCGGCATGAAAGAGGGTTTCGCATCCGGAAAGCACCAGCGCAAAACACGGATAGATCAGGGCTGGAAGGCATGACTTCATGAGGACAATCCTCCTTACGCAGGAGCCGGCGCCGATCGCATTCCGGATGTCGCGCAGGACCCGGGCGTCGATTTCCGACGGCTTGCATCGACTATACGCTGACATAGCGTGAAAGCGATCAGCTTGCAATGGAGATACGACAATGACGAGCGCCCGAACGGACGTCGCCCTGATATTCGGCAGCACCCGCGAGGAACACCTCTGCGATGACGTGGCCATGTGGGCCGCGGAACAGGCCTGGAGCCAGCGCCATTTTTCGTTGGACGTCGTCGGCCCGGCGGAATTCGCGTCGCCAATGCCCCGCCGGCATGGGGACAGCGCCGAAGTGACGGCCTTGCGCCAACGGCTGCGGAAGGCGGATGCGTTCGTGCTCGTAACGCCGGAGTACGACCACGGTCATGTTGCGGCGTTGATTCGCCTTATGGATGCGACTGCCGCCGAGTGGCAGGCGAAGCCGGTCGGACTCGTGGCTTACGGCGGGTCATCCGGCGGATTGCGCGCGGTCGAACAATTGCGCCTGCTGTGCGCCGAACGTCACGCGGTCACGGTCCCCGCTGCCGTGAACTTCACCGACGTCCGCCGGCAGTTCGATGCATCCGGCCACCTGCGTCAGCCACATGGGCCTACCGTAGCCATGGCCGCGATGCTCGAACAGTTGCAATGGTGGGCGGTCGCGCTGCACGCGGCGCGGCAAAAGCAGCCATACGCCCTCGTTGGCGATCGCCGTGGTGCTTATTCCCCGGCGGGCTTCAAATCCGGCGCGACCTCCATTGGCAGCGCAGGGTCTGCTGCCCATTCCTGCAGTGAGGCCGTGTAGACCGCGACATCCTTGTAACCGAGCCGGGTCAGGACGAATGCGTTTGCCGATGCAGCGATGCCGCCCCCGCAGTACGTAATCGCAGGGGCATCCGGGTCGGCCTCGAACAACGCGTCCAGTTCGGCTTGCGGCCGGTAGCGACCGGCCTCGTCCATGAGTGAGGTCATCGGCACATTCGATGCGCCGGCGATGTGGCCGGGTCGTCCGTACATCGACATCTCGCCACGGTACTGGGCCTCGGAAAGCGCATCGATGATGTTGACAGAGTCGTTCTCGATAGCGGCGAGCACTTCGTCCTTGCCGACGATCAATTCCGGTCGCAGATTCACCGTGAGTGTCCCCGGCGCGCGGCTTGCCGGTTCCGTAGCCAGCGGCTGGCCCTCGGCGGTCCAGGCTTTGAGTCCCCCATCGAGCAACGCCGCCCGGTCGAATCCGATCCAGCGCAGCATCCACCAGACCCGTGCGGCC
>DATICC010000021.1:0-2791 GCA_035457045.1 Woeseiaceae bacterium
GCAGCGGCAAGGCCTGGCTCACATCCAGCCAGGCATTCGGATCGCCGCCCTGCCATTCGACGATCTGCATGGCATCCTTCAGGTGGTTGAAGCCGACGTTGTAGGCAGCGAGCGCCATCCAGGTGCGGTCGGGCTCATCGACGCTGTCCGGAATCCTCTCCATTTGCCGTGCAAGGAATTCCGCGCCGCCGTATATGCTGCTCTCCGGGTCCATGCGGTCCGGTATGTCGAGATACGCCGCCGTCGCCTCGGTCAGCATCATGATGCCGCGTACACCCGTCGGTGATACGGCGTGCGAGCGCCAGTGGGACTCCTGGTAACCGACCGCAGCAAGCAGCCGCCAGTCGACGCTCCACTGATCGCCGGCGTCCTCGAACATTGCGCGGTAGCGCGGCAAGCGGCTGTCGAAATGCCGCAGGAAGGCACGCGTGCCCACGTAGTCGAATTTCTCGGTATGACCGAAGTACCTGTCGTTGACTTGCGCCAGAAACCCGGACCGTCCGGCGCGGATCAGGTAATCATCGGCGCGCAATAACAGGCTGTCGCCATCGCCTTTCTTGAACGCCCAGGCGATCGGGTCGCCCACGTCGAGGTCGAGCACGACCCGGAGGTCCGGATAGAAGTGACGCTGGATATTGAATTCGGTGCTGTCTGCGATCGTGAATTCCAGCTCGTCGTTGGCCACCTTCTGCAGCAGGTCGACCGCCTCCACATCCGCATTCTCGGTCCATTCGAGGCCCGGATAGACTTCGGCCAGCGATGCCATCATCTCCGAGTGGCTGCTCCCGGCCACGACTTCGATCGACCGCCCGATAAGGTCCTCGATTGACCGCGGTCGGCCGGTGCCGAGCTTGTAAATGAGATGCATGTCGACACTGTTGTAAGGATGGCCGAAATTCAGGAAGCGGCGTCTCGATTCCGTCATGGACAAGCCGGCCGCGGCCATGTGAACCCTGCCGTCCATCACTCTCGGCAGAATCTCGGAAACGCTTTCGACGGTCTCGGTAACCAGGTTCACGCCAAGCTCGTCGGCGAAGTCGCGCACCAGGTCGTACTCGGGGCCGGCAGGGCCATCCGGGCCGACAAAATACGAGGTCGGCGTATTGCGCGTAACGACGCGAAGCTCGCCCAGTTCGAGTACCTGATCGATCAGCGGGGGAGGGTATGAGCAGGTGCCGAGCAACGCTGCCAGCAGTGCGTAAAACAGAAGTCGCAATTCAGGCCTCCGTTAACGAATTCGCCGCTTGTGGAATATGCATCGGGCCAAGCGAATCCATCATTAGCTAGGACACTCTGCCGATTCGAAAATTCCTGCCTCCGGCAGTCGTGCCGGTCGGCTCTTGCGAACTGGCTTTTTTTACGCGCTTCTGACGCCAGGCAAGGATGACAGGCTAACCCAGATTGCCTTTCGAAGCATCGTTTCAGATCACAAAAACAGCCATCCGGATTTCAATGTGTTGAAAAAACAACGAGCTACGACAGCGACTTGCCGAGGCCGGTGAAATTGTCAAATCGCAGGAAAGCGCAGACTCAGAGATACAGCCAGGTGAGTATCGTCGACGTCGTTATCCAGAGGACGACCTGCAAGGGAATGCCGACACGGAAAAAGTCGGAGAACTGGTAGCCGCCCGCGCTGAAGATGAGCAGGTTCGTCTGGTAGCCGATTGGCGTAATGAAACTCATGTTCGCACCGAACAGCACTGCGAGCAGAAACGGCAACTCCGGCAGTCCCAGCTCGCGCGCCATGCTGATGGCTATCGGCGTCCAGATGATAGCGACCGCATTGTTGGTCATGATTTCGGTCAGCATCGCGGTCAACAGCAACAGTCCGCTCAAGATCAACCATGCGGGCATGCCTTCCACGAGGGCGACGAATGCGTGCGCGACCATGCGATCTGCCCCGGTTACCGTCAATGCGGACCCGAGCGCAAGGCTCGTCACGATCAGCAGGATCACGCGCACGTTCAGCGAGGCCCAGAGTTCGTCCCAGGCCAGGCAACGGGTTGCCAGCATCGCCAGTACGCCGAAAAGCGCCGCGGCCGATATAGGCAACAGGCCGATCGCGGCGCTGACTACGACCAGCCCCATGATGCCTATGGCTTCCCTGGCTTTGGATTGCCTCGGCACATGAATATTGCGGTCGAGCACCAGCATGTTGGGGCGTTTCGCCAGCGTGCGAATGTCCTTGCGATCACCCTGAACCAGCAATATGTCGCCAACCCGAAGCTCCAGGTCCTCGTCGTGCTTGATCTTCTCGAAGCTGGCTCGCCCTGGCCGGTGAATGCCGATCGGCAACAGGGTGCCGGGCATGAAGCTTGCCACGGCACTGAGGTGCCGGTTTACCAGCGGCGATTCGCGGGTGAGCACGATCTCGGCCAGCCGCTGATTCGAGGGATGCACCGTCTTGTCGATGGCGATAGATACGCCGAATGCCTTTTGCGCACTGGTAATCGCCTCGGCATCGGCACAGACATGCACGACGTCACCCTCTCGCAAGCGCAGATTGGGCAGGCGCACCAGTTCGATCGTGCCGCTGCGGACGACGCGTTCGACACGCAGCCCCGAGGGGAGCATCGGTCGGGCTTCGCCCAGGGTCTTGCCATCCAGTGCGCCCTCGGCAGCAACGGTCAGTGCAGCGAGATACACCCTGGTTGCGTTGTCAGTGGACTGTGGTTTTCGGTCCGGCAGCAGTCTGGGCGCGATAAGCCACAGGAAGAGGATTGCCACGAGTGCCGTGACGACGCCGGGGACGAAGAAGTCGAACATGGCCAGCCGGGCAACGCCGAGATCC
>DATICC010000022.1:0-3523 GCA_035457045.1 Woeseiaceae bacterium
TTCGGCAAGCTGATGCACACGGCACTGACCTTTCCGGCACGCTTCCAGGCCGGCACGAGTTACGGCCGCAAGGGAGTGCGCGCATGAGCACGAATACCGCATCGCTCAAGGATTTCCGCGAACGGCTGACTGCGCTGGGTAAACCGCCCGACGGCACCGCGAAGCTGTCGGACGAGGAGCGCGTGCAACGCGCGGGCAACAGTTTCCTTCGCGAACTGACGAACGGCATGGCCGTCGATCTCGAAACCTGCATACATTGCGGCATGTGTGCCGAAGCCTGTCACTTCTATGAAGCGACGCAGGACGAGCGTTACACACCGGCGCACAAGTTCGACCCGTTGCGGCGGTTCTACCGGCGCGAGGTAAGTCCCATGCGCTGGCTGTTCCGCCCCTTTACACGCAAGGTCGATGCCAACGACCTTCGCGAATGGCAGGAACTCGTGTATGACGCCTGCACCGGTTGCGGCCGCTGCGACATGATGTGTCCGATGGGGATCAACATTTCGGAGCTCATCAACGTGGTGCGCAATGGCATTGCCAGTGCCGGCCTGGCACCCACTGAAATCCAGGCATTGCAGAACGAACAAAAGGACAGGCACAGCCTGTTCGGCGTCGGCATGGAAAAGTTGCGGGAGCTTGTCCGGCAATTGAAGTCGCGGCAGATCGATATACCGCTCGACAAGGCGAAGGCCGACGTGCTGGTGCTGACGACCGCCGTCGATGTCCTGCTGTTCAATGATGCACTGGCGGCGCTGGCAAAAATCATGAACCGCAGCGGTGCCAACTGGACTTTATGCAGCGCGGCCTTCGAAGCCGCCAACGTCGGGCTCATTTCCGGCGATGCGGCAGCCGAGGCAGACGCGATACGGCGGATAGTCGGGCAGGCTACGGCGATCGGCGCAAAGACCGTCGTGATTCCGGAGTCCGGCCACGCTTACCAGGCCTTGCGCTGGGAAGGCGCAGAGCACACCGGCGCCGAGCTGCCATTCGAGGTCCTCGCCGCCTCCGAATTCATCATCCGTCAATTGGACGCAGGCCAATTGAAACTCAGGAAGTCGGAAAACGGCCGCTCGGTCAGCTATCACGACCCGTGCCGCCTTGGACGGCACGGCGGTGTTTACGAGGAACCGCGGCAGCTGCTCGATGCCATGGGAATCGAGCACCGCGAAACGGACTCCAGCAAGCGTGAAAATTATTGTTGTGGCGGTGGCTGCAGTGAATACGTGATCGCGCGAGCCGCGCCCCTTCGGCAAAAAGCTTTCAAGATAAAGAAACGAGAATTCGACAAGGCAGCAGCCGATTCGGTTGTCACGAGCTGCAGCAACTGCAGGGTCAACCTGATGATCGGGGCAGAAAACGCACGCTGGGAAAAACCGATCGACAGCCTGGTGGAAATGGTGGCAGCCCATCTTACGGACTAACAAGCACGAGCAGGTGACAAGATGAACGAACGAGTCGTTGTAGATCCGATAACACGCATCGAAGGCCACTTGCGCATCGAGGCGCAGATGGACGGAGACCGGATTACCGATGCCTATTCGTCTGGCACCATGGTTCGCGGCATCGAAATCATCCTGCGCGGGCGCGACCCGCGCGACGCCTGGGCGTTTGCGCAGCGCATTTGCGGTGTATGCACGCTCGTTCACGGCATCGCGTCCGTGCGCGCCGTCGAGGACGCGCTCAAGTACGAGATTCCGAAGAACGCACAATTGATCCGGAACATGATGATCGGTGCCCAGTACGTGCACGACCACGTGATGCACTTCTATCATTTGCATGCGCTGGATTGGGTCGATGTCGTGTCCGCGCTGCAGGCCGATCCGAAGGCGACATCGGACCTTGCGCAGAGCATCAGCAATTACCCGAAGAGTTCGCCGGGCTACTTCAGCGACATGAAGACAAAACTCCAGAAATTCGTCGAGGCCGGGCAGCTCGGCATCTTTGCCAAGGCATATTGGGGCCACCCTGCATACAAGCTGCCACCCGAAGCGAACCTGATGGCTGTGTCGCATTACCTCGAGGCCCTCACCTGGCAACGTGACGTGGCAAAAATGCTCACGATATTCGGCGGCAAGAACCCGCACCCGAATTTCCTGGTTGGCGGTGTGCCCTGCCCGATCGATCTCAATTCCGACTCCGCCATCAACGCCGATGGCCTGTCACGAGTGCAGACGATCATCACGCAGATGCGGGAGTTCGTTGACCAGGTCTATGTTCCGGACACCCTGGCCATCGCGTCCTTCTACAAGGACTGGGGCGCGCAGGGTGAAGGCGTCGGCAATTTCCTGACCTTCGGCGACTTCCCGGAACAAGGCATCAATGACCCTTCCTCGTACCTGTTTCCGCGCGGGGCAATCCTGAACCGCGATCTGTCGACGATTCACGAGGTAGACCTGAACGACGACAGCCAGGTGCGTGAGTACATTGCCCACTCCTGGTACGACTATGCGGGCGGCAAGAACGAAAGCCTGCATCCCTACAAGGGCGAAACGGCATTGAATTACGATGGCCCGACGCCACCGTACCGACACCTCGACGTCGAAAGCAGCTATTCCTGGCTGAAGTCGCCGCGCTGGAAGGGCAATGTGATGGAAGTCGGCCCGCTGGCCCGTGTCCTGATGCTGTACGCCTCCGGTCACGAACAGACGCGGGAACTGGTCGACTACACGCTGTCGACCTTGCAGGTGCCGGTAGACGCGCTGTTCTCGACGCTGGGCCGAACGGCAGCACGCACACTGGAGACGAAGGTCGTTGCCGACCATCTGCAGACCTGGCACAACAACCTGATAAGCAATGTCAAAAGCGGTGACACCCGTACTTTCAACGAACTCCTCTGGGAGCCGTCGTCGTGGCCAAAAAAGGCACAGGGTGTCGGCTTCATGGAGGCACCGCGGGGCGGACTGGCTCACTGGATCGTGATCGAGGACGGCAAGATCGCCAACTACCAGGCGGTCGTCCCGAGCACCTGGAATGCCGGGCCGCGAGATGCAGCGGGAAAGCCCGGCCCCTACGAAGCCGCGCTTGCAGGACACCAGCTGTACGACCCGAAACAGCCGGTCGAAATCCTGCGCACCATTCACAGCTTCGATCCGTGCATTGCCTGTGCGGTGCACGTTTCCGACCGGAATGGCGATGAACTCGTCAATGTAAGAATACGCTAGGAGCCCGACTGACATGCGAAAACTGACAGTCCTGATACTGATCGCCACAATGGGCACAAACGCAGCCGCACATTCGCTTGCCGACGGATCGCCTGCATTGCTGCAGCTGGCCCACCAGATTGGATCACCGCATCACCTGCCGGCCCTGCTGGTCATCGTCGGCGTGACCGTTGCCGGCATCGTTGCGGCTGCCCAATCGAAGCGGCGCGACCGCGAGGATCAGCGCGGCAAAGATTCGTAATTTCCGTGGCATTACAAACAGCCGCAATTTCGGTATAACTCGATCATTGTTCCGCACTGCACGTACGGCGACCGGAAGTGCGTTGCACTGCCACGGGAGATAGGAATGCCAATGGAATCTG
>DATICC010000023.1:0-8929 GCA_035457045.1 Woeseiaceae bacterium
GAGGCCGGCACCGCGCAATCGCGTCCGGACGATGCTCCCGTAACGGGCTTCGATAGCAAACTGGGCACACGACGTACGCCGACACCGGCCGGTTACGAACCGGCCGACGAGGAAGCCTCCGGCAAGGGCGGGCGTGACGCACCGGAACAATCGGTAATCGGCGTGAATCCCGATGGCACGCCGGTTGACATCACACCGGGAAATCCGCCGCCGCCTACCAACGACAGGACCATAAGCTGGGCCACAGGCCCGGCAAGCGGAATCGGCACGCTGTTCAGCGGCACGCTCATCAACGAACCGACGCAGTACGAACTGGATTTCAACAACAACGTGACGCGCTTCGAGAACCTGCACCCGGGGCGGGGCGCGGCGGGTACGGCGACCTTCGAAATCGGAACGTCCACCAATACGGACACGGGCTTCGATTCGGTCACCGTGATGCGCTGGGGCCGCTGGTCCGGCGGCACGGCCGCGATCACGCTGAGTGACGGCAGCGACGCGAGCATCGACCTCGGGGCGCAAAGCCTGCACTGGGTAAGCGGCCCTGAATCCGCGCCACCGGTCATGCCGGTCACCGGTGTAGCAACCTACAGTCTCATCGGCAATACCACGCCCACCGACAATTTCGGCAACACCGGTGTCCTCGGCAGCGCTACCTTCACCGCCGATTTCACCAACCAGCTGGTCGACAGCACGCTGCTGATCGACATCAATTCGGCAACCTGGATTGCCACGGGCCAGGGCACGATCGGCTTCGACGGCAACCAGCCGTTGCCCGCGCATCTCTTCAGCGGCTTGTACAACTCGGTCATCATCAACGGGGTCACCGGAGGCAGCGGCACTTTCAGCGGCTTCTTCAGCGATCCAGGTGCGACCTCGGACCCGGCGTTTCCCGGGGCAGCAGGCATGACCTATAGCCTGCAGGATGGCGGAGACACGACCCAGGTATCCGGCGCACTGGTATTCGGCAATCCGTGAGTCTTGACCTGGTCATCGTCGGCGGCGGACCGGCGGGCTTAAGCGCTGCCGCGCATGCCAACCAACTGGGGCTGAACTGGCTGCTGCTGGAAGCGAGCCCTGCACACGCGAACACCATACAGCGTTACCAGAAGGGCAAGCACGTCATGGCGGAGCCGGCCCTCGTGCCGTTGCGCAGCGACCTGCCTTTCACCGCCGGCACGCGGGAGGCAGTGCTCGGCTCCTGGGAGCAGGGCGTAACGCCGTTCGGCGCGAGGATGCGCTACTCGAGCGAGGTCGTTTCCATAGCCGGCATGAAGCCGGCGTTCACGCTCACCCTGTCGGGCGGCGAGACTGTCAGTGCGGCGTCCGTGGTCCTGGCCATCGGCTTGCAAGGGAACCCGCGCAAGCTGGGCGCACCGGGCGAAGACGCTGCATTCGTGCAGTACACGCTGGACGATCCGGAAGAATACCGTGGTGAGACCATCGTCGTGGTTGGCGCCGGCGATGCCGCGATCGAGAACGCCATTGCGCTGTCGCGCAACAACACGGTCATCGTCGTCAATCGCCGCGACGAGTTTGCGCGCGCGAAGGAAGGCAACCTGGCGCAGATCTCGCGTGCGATCGAGGCCGGCACCATCAAGTGCTTTTTCAACAGCGGCGTGGCCTCGATCGATCATGCCGGCGCCGTGGTGCTGAACACCGAGACAGGGCAGACACGGGTTGCCTGCAACCGCCTCATCGCGCGACTCGGCGCCATTCCACCGCGCAGCTTCGTTGAAGCCTGTGGCATACGCTTCCCAAGCGACGATCCGACCACGCTTCCGGAACTGACCGGCCAGTACGAGTCGAACGTGCCCGGGCTTTATGTCATCGGCGCGCTGGGAGGTTACCCGCTGATAAAGCAGGCCATGAACCAGGGCTACGAGGTGGCGGAGTTCATCGCCGGCCGCGAGATCCTGCCGGCCGACCACGGAATCCTCGAACAGAAGTTCCGCAGCCTGCCGTTCCGCCTCGGTGTCGATGAAACTCTTGCGCTCATCCGGGAACGGGCGCCACTGTTTGCCGACGTCAACGGACTGGTCCTGCGAGAGCTGGTGCTCGCCAGCGAACTGCTGATGCCGGTGCAGGGCGACGTCATCTTTCGCAAGAACGACTACACCAATTCCTTCATGACCATTGTCGAGGGCGAAGTCGACGTCGAAACCGACGATGGCAGGCAGATTCGCTTGTCTCAGGGACAGTTCTTCGGCGAGATGAGCCTGTTGTCCGGCCGGCGTCGTGCGGCAACGGTCCGGGCGGCGGCGCCGTGCGTCATACTCGAGTCACCGAGGCGAGAAATCATCCGGCTCATGAACTCCTATGAAGCGGTGCGCCGGAGTATCGACGAACATTTTATCGTTCGTACCCTGCGCGCGGGGCTGACGCCGGATGCGCCGCAGGAAGAGCTGCGTGCGATAGCGGCTACGGCGGAGCAGCTTTCGTTCAAACCTGGTGATGTATTGTTCAACGAAGGCGATGACGCCGATGGCTTGCACCTCATACGCAGCGGCTCGGTCTCGGTGTCGCGCCGCATCGGCGGGCGCGACATCGTCACATCCTACGTCGCCGCCGGGAACTACGTCGGCGAGATGGGACTGGTAGGACAGGCCAGGCGATCGGCGACCGTGCGCGCAACGGTCGCGACGGATTCCATTTTCCTCAAAGCCGACGTGTTCATGAAAATGCTGGAGCGCAACCTGGGCCTGCGCGAGCGCGTGCAGGAAACGGTGCGCGAACGCCTGAGCGAGAACCTGCGCATGGAGGCGCAGCCGGAGGCCGGCGACCTGATTTCATTCCTCATGCAGCAGGGCCTCGGCGAAGCAACCGACGTGCTGCTGATCGACGAGACGCTGTGCATCGGCTGCGACAACTGCGAGAAGGCCTGTGCGGAAACGCACGGTGGAACTTCGCGCCTCGATCGCGCTGCAGGCCCCTCTTACGCCCACGTTCACGTACCGACCTCCTGCCGGCATTGCGAAGACCCGCATTGCATGAAGGATTGCCCGCCGGATGCCATCCGCCGCGCACCGAACGGTGAGGTCTACGTGCAGGACAGTTGCATCGGTTGCGGCAACTGCGAGCGCAACTGTCCCTATGGCGTGATCCAGATGGCCAGCCGCAAGGAAGAGGCGCCGAACCTGCTGCTCTGGATGTTGACGGGGCGGGGCCCGGGCCCGGGCGAACGCCAGCCGCTGGCGGATGATCGCGAAGGCAAGAAAGCCGTGAAGTGCGACATGTGCAAGGACCTCTCCGGTGGGCCGGCCTGCGTTCGCGCCTGTCCGACCGGCGCGGCGCTGCGAATCAGTCCGTCCGAGTTCGTGAAGCTCAGCAAGAGGGCAGGCTGAGGTGCACCAGTCGATACTCGCATTCCGGAAACACCGCTATCTCTGGCTTGCGTTGCTGGTCACGGCTCTCTGTGTCACCGCTTACTGGATCGACGATCCCCAGGAACCGGCCAACGGTGGCACGGTGCTGGGTTACACGCTCGGCACCCTGGGCGCGCTGCTGATCCTCTGGCTCGCCTGGTACGGCGTGCGCAAGCGGCGCTATGCATCGACCGCAGGCACGGTACAGGGCTGGCTCTCGGCACACGTCTATCTCGGTGCGGCATTGCCCGTCATCGTGTTGCTGCATTCCGGTTTCCAGTTCGGCTACAACGTGCACACGCTGGCGTTCGTGTTGATGTCACTGGTCGTCGCGAGCGGCCTCTTCGGCGTCTACGTGTACCTGAAATATCCGCAACGACTGAGCGAGAATCGCGGTGGCGCCAACCGCTCGGCGCTGATCGATGAGCTCGAGGATGTCGATGAGCGCAGCAAGCGCATCGCGAGCAAGCTGCCGCCGGAGTTCCAGGAGCTCGTCTCGAGCGGCATCGGCCGGCTGCAACTCGGCGAATCGATGTGGCAGCGCCTGCGCGGACGCGATTTGTCGCAGGTGCTGCTGAAACGCGGTAACGACTATGCGGTTGTTGCCAACCCCGGACAGGAAGCCGCTCTCGACTGGCTGGCGGACCAGCAGGCGAAATGCCGGGAACCGGCAACGGCGGCGGTCATCGGTGAACTCTCGGCGCTGTTGCGCAACAAGCGACGGCTTCTGAAGCCGCTGGCCGAGGACTTGCGGCTGCAGGCGCTACTCGAGGTCTGGCTGTGTGCGCACATTCCGCTGACCGCGGCGCTGCTGGCCGCGCTGCTGGTTCATATCCTCAGCGTGTTCGTCTACTGGTGACGCAATGAAATTCCTGATCCGGTTCATTAGCAGGAATGCAGCTGGCGGCACGGAGCAGCACGACAGGCTCGTCAACGCGCCGATCATCACCATGGGCCGTGCCACCGACCGCATGTTGCACCTGCGGGACCGGCGCGCGAGACTCGAGCACGCGCAGCTCGAGGAACAGAACGGCAAGGTGCACATCACGACCGCTGCGCTGGCCGGCGTCGAAGTCAACGGCCGCTCGCAACGCGATGCGCGCCTGGTCGTCGGCGACGTGGTCGAAGTCGGGTCCAACATCCTGCGGGTCATCGAAGCCCCTCCCGGAACGGATTTTGCTTTCACATTCGAGCTCAGCGCCGAGGCCGAAAGGGACACGGACACCCCCGATCACTACGCACCCGAAGCAAAACGCTTCAGCTTGCGCAGCCTGTCCTGGATCCTCGCTGCCGCGGTGTTGCTGCTGGCGCTGGTCGTCCCCGGCCTCGGCATTGTCAATCCGCAGTTTGCTGCGGTCGCCCGGGGCAGCAAGCTGTTGCCCGACGATACATGGTGGCTCGCGGGGCCCTTGCACACGGCGCACACCGCCGCCGGCGCTGATTGCCAGAACTGCCACGTCGCCGCCTTCGAGCGGGTGCCGGATGAAGCGTGCGTGGACTGCCATGAAGTCAATCGCCACGTAGCAGGTGACACACACGAAGTGCTCGGCGAACGCCGTTGCGCCTCGTGCCATCTCGAACACAACGAACCGCCGGAGCTCGTGAAGCGTCACCAGGGACTTTGCGCCGATTGCCATCGCAACCTGCCAGGGGACGTACTGCTCGAGAATGCCGGTGACTTCCTGCTCGATCACCCGGGTTTCAAAGTGAGCCTGCTGCAACCGCAGGTCAACGCGTCCGGCGAAACGGAGTGGGTCCTGCAGCACCGACTGCTGGCCGATGCACAAACCGCGGACCGGTCCAACCTGAAATTCAACCACGCGGCACACCTGGACGAAGCCGGCATACTTGCCGCGGAAGGCAGGCGGGTCATCGACTGTGCCGAGTGCCACCAGCCCGAGCCGGGCGGCGCACGGATGCGGCCGATCCGCATGGACCAGAACTGTGCCGGCTGCCACAGCCTGAATTTCGATCCCGACGACCCGCGCCGCACGGTACCGCACGGCGACCCCGATGCCGTGATGCAGGTGCTTGTCGAGTACTACAGCGCAAGGTTGCTGGGCGATGATCCCGATGCCGGGGAGCAAAGGGTACGACGGCCGGGCCGCGCGTTGACGCGCGCCGACCGCGACCGCGCCGCGGCGGAAGCGAGAGTGCAGGCCATGCAAGTCGCGGAAGACCTGTTTGAACGCCGCGTCTGCGTCAATTGCCACGAAGTGACTCGCAACGACGACGCGGAGATGCCATGGACAGTCCTGCCGGTGAAGCTGACGGAGCGGTTCTTTCCGCATTCGAACTTTACGCATGCCGCGCACGACACCGCCGCGAGCGCCTGCGACAGCTGCCATGACGCGAGCGTCTCGGAAAGCTCCGCAGACGTCCTCATCCCGGCCATCGAGTCCTGCAGGGACTGCCACGGCAGCGCCGTGCTGCGGCACAACAATGCATCGCAGACGCCAAGCACCTGCATCATGTGCCACAGTTTTCATTTCGAAGCAAAAGGCACTTATCCGTGATGCGACGGACCGCAGCCGTGCTGGCCGTTGTGTCCGTACTTGCCGCCTGCGGCGACGGTTCGCGACCCGCTGCCGTCGGCGTCGATCCGGCAACGCCGGCGCAGGGCTGCAACGGTTCCTGTGCCGATGCGCCAACCAGCCTGTCGGTGAGCGAGGTCGAAGGCGTGATTGCGCGTGGCGTCGCGGAAGCGCAGGCACGCAACGCCGCTGCGACCATTGCGGTCGTCGACCGCGTCGGCAACGTGCTCGCCGTGTTCCGCATGAACGGCGCGGCGACGGACGTTACCGTGCGTTCTCCGGGCTCGTCTATCGACGGAGGGCTCGAGGGTGTCAACATCGTGCCCGGCACGCTGGCCGCGATCGCAAAAGCAATGACCGGGGCGTATCTCTCGACGGAAGGCAATGCCTTCAGCAGCCGCACGGCAAGCCAGATCGTGCAGGACCATTTCAATCCGCAGGATCCGCTGCAGCCGGGCGGCCCGCTGTTCGGTGTGCAGTTCAGCCAGCTACCCTGTTCGGATTTGCTGAACCGCTACAGCGGTGCGATCGCGACCGGGCCGCAACGATCGCCGCTCGGCCTGTCTGCCGACCCCGGCGGCTTTCCCCTGTACAAGTCGGGTACGCCCGTCGGCGGCGTCGGTGTCATCAGCGACGCACTGTACAGTTTCGACAGGGACGTCTCGGACATCGATGGCGACGATGATGAACTGATCGCGGTGGCGGCAATGTCTTCGCTCGCCGCGCCGGCAGAGCGGCGGGCGAACGTGATCGCCGTCGACGGACGCTCGCTGCGGTTTGCCGACGGCGGTGAAGCGCAATTGCAATCGAACCCGGCGACGGCACCCTCATTTGCGAGCATCGACAACATAGCTGGCGTTCTCGTCGCCGTGCCGGGCTACGCTGCTGCAAGCATCAGCGCGGGCACTGCCTTCTCGCAGGCGGCATCGGGCATCCGGGCCGATGCGCTCGATTTTCCGGGGCTCGATGCTTTCGTGCTGGTCGATGGACTGGACGCCGAGCGCTTCCGCCCGTTGGCCGGCACGGACGGGGTGCAGGCGCTGACGGCGGCGGAAGTTCAGCAGGTTCTTGGCAGCGCCCTGCGGGTTGCCAATCGCTCGCGGGCGCAGATACGGCAGCCGGCGGGTACGCCTGCGCGGGTGTCGATCTCCGTCGTCGACACGAACGGCGTTCTGCTCGGCCTGGTCCGCTCCCGCGACGCACCGGTGTTTGGCATAGACGTGTCGTTGCAGAAGGCCCGCACGGCCACGTTCTTTTCCTCGGCCGCGGCGGCAGCGGCATTGAGCGGGGTTCCCGATGCCACCTACCTCGACGGTGGCCTGGTCGTGCTTCGCAAGGAACCGTTGGCGCAATACGTCACCGGCATTCGCACATTCCTGGGATTGCCGTCGGCACTCGCCGATGGTGCAATCGCATTCTCGGATCGTGCCGGTGGCAACCTGTCGCGGCCGTACTACCCGGACGGGGTGAGCACGAATCCGCACGGGCCCTTCAGCAAGCCGGCAGGAGAGTGGAGTCCGTTCTCCACCGGGCTGCAACTCGATCTGGTATACAACGCAATCGTGCAGCACGTCGGTTTCGTGCAGGGACTTGCCGCCGAAGTACCGCAGAACTGCACAGGGGTCGATGGTTTCGACAACGGCTTCGCGCAGTCCGGCGTGATTGCCGCACTGGCAAACGGCACACAGATATTTCCCGGCAGCGTGCCGATCTACAGGGGCACCACGCTCGTCGGCGGCATCGGTGTATCGGGCGATGGCGTCGACCAGGACGACATGATCGCATTCCTGGGCGTGCACGATGCCGCACAGCAGCTCGGCACGATAAACAATGCACCGGTCGCAATGCGCGCGGACACGCTGGCGCCCCAGGGCACGCATCTGCGCTACGTGAACTGCCCGGTCACCCCTTTCCTCGACAGCGACGCACAAAATGTCTGCGCCGGCAAATAGCCTCGACGTCGTCGTGAGGTCGTTGGGGTCTCTTGTAGGAGCCCGCATTGCGGGCGACGCGGTGACAGCAACCGTGCGAGATTCAAGGATCGCGTCGCCTGCAATGCAGGCTCCTACAGCGCTTCTATTGTCGCTTGCGATGGTTTTCCTGGCCGCTAACACGTTTGCACAAGTCGCCCCTGTCGGTGCCGATCCCAACTGCAGCATCGCCTACGAGGGCGGACCGTTGCGTCAGCGGCCAGGCAGGCCGCGCGACGAGTTTGATCCCTGCGCCGCCGAGGGCCTGCTGCCGGCAACGTGGAACAAGCTGCCGGAGTTCGTCGCGGTTCCCGATCGCTGGCGCATTGTCTCATCGCTGGGATATGCGGAAAGGCTCTGGGATCCGTACCACGGCAACAACGTGTTGAAAGGCGATCGTCCCGCCTTCGGCAAGGACTGGTTCGTCGCATTGAACCTCGTATCGGACTCGACTTACGAGGCGCGCAGCCTGCCGACCCCGGTTGCCGCCGCGACGTCGCCGACGACTGGCTCTCTTGATGTCATCGGCGCGCCGGACCAGGCGGCTTTCACGCAGAACCTCATACTCGAAACCGTGCTGTACAAGGGCGACACGGTGTTCCGGCCGCCGGATCTCGAGTTCCGCTTCATCCCGGTGTTCAACCTGAGCAGCGTAACGGCCGATGAAGCAGGAGTGCTCAAGGCAGACACCACGGCGGACCTGACCCGCACGGAAGGATTCGTCGGCATCCAGGGCCTGTTTGTCGACAAGCATTTGCGCAATGTGTCCGAGCGCTACGATTTCGACAGCCTGCGCATCGGCATACAGCCGGTCACGGCCGATTTTCGCGGTTTCCTTTTCCAGGACAGCCCGGTCGGGGTGCGGCTGTTCGGCAATCGCAATAACAACCTGTGGCAATACAACGCGGGCTGGTTCCGCCGACTGGAAAAGGACACCAACAGCGGGCTGAACGACATCACGGAAACCAGCTTCTCCGATGCACTGCGCGATGACGATGTGTACCTGTTCAACCTGTATCGCCAGGACTTTCCATTCATCGGTTTCACATCGCAGGCCGTG
>DATICC010000024.1:0-2823 GCA_035457045.1 Woeseiaceae bacterium
GTTGCGCCGTGGTAATGCGGCGCGCCATCTCGGCAAGTCGAATCTGGATCGCCTGGTTGTTAGCCAGCGGCCGGTCGAACAGCACCCGGTCCTTCGTGTAGTTGATGACCTCGTTCAGGCAGGCCTGGGCGGCACCGATGACGCCCCAGGTGATGCCGTATCGCGCCTGCGTGAGGCAGCTCAGCGGACCCTTGAGGCCGGTGACGCCGGGCAAAACGTTCGCCTCGGGAATGCGGACGTTGTCGAAGAAGAGCGCGGCCGTCACCGATGCACGCAGCGAGAATTTGTTCTCGATCTCCTGCGTGGAGAAGCCGGGCATGCCCTTTTCGACGATAAAGCCGCGTATGCCGTCCCTGGTCATCGCCCACACGACGGCGGCGTCCGCTATCGTGCCGTTGGTAATCCACATCTTGGAGCCGTTCAGAATCCAGTCGCTGCCGTCCTTTTTGGCATGCGTTTTCATGTTGCCCGGGTCCGATCCGCCCTGCGGCTCGGTCAGGCCGAAACAGCCAATGGCCTTGCCCTTTGCCATGGCGGGCAGCCAGCGCTGTTTCTGTTCCTCGGAACCGTAGGAATAAATGGGATACATGACCAGGCTGCTTTGCACGGAAACGAAACTGCGCAATCCGCTGTCGCCGCGCTCGAGTTCCTGGCAGATGAGCCCGTAGCAAATGCTGTTTAGTCCAGCACAGTCGTAACCATCGATCGAACTGCCGAGCAGGCCGAGTTCCGCAACCTGCGGAATCAGGTCCCTGGGAAAGTAGTGCTTCTCGAAAGCATCGCGAATGACGGGCAGCACCCGGTCGTCGACAAACCGCGCGACGGAGTCCTGCACCATCTGTTCGTCTTCTGTCAGTTCCGAGCGGATATCGAACAAATCCAGGGGGTTGAGTTGCTTCCTGGTCGAAGCTGACTGTTTCAAGGGCGTCGGGCTGGCCACGGTGGC
Organism: Woeseiaceae bacterium; assembly: GCA_035457045.1. Lineage (GTDB taxonomy): Bacteria > Pseudomonadota > Gammaproteobacteria > Steroidobacterales > Woeseiaceae > JAKEGN01. The sequence goes on from DATICC010000024.1 coordinate 947, forward strand.
TCCTGTAAACGGGGCGGCAGATCAGGGCAGACGATTCTACCGGAATCGGTCATCCGGCACAGGTTCAAAACGGTATACCGAGGCGCCGGTAAAGACGCGACAACAGCCAGATCGGCCCGATCATCATGAGCTGAATGTCGGCCATCAGTGCCGCGCCGCGTTTGTGCGGGTGCCGGCTCCAGTACAGACCGGCGGCGCCGGCCAGCAGAGCTCCGGCGGCAACCAGGTCCAGTGGCTGGCCGGACCGGTCGAACCACATCGCGCACGCAGTGAGGCCGACGGCGAAAGGCAACATGCCGATGGCCAGCGAAGTTGCAATGATGAAGTAGTAGACTACCGTCGCCATGACGAATGCCGAGCCCCAGTTGAGCAGCGGCGATATGCGGCGAAATTCGGCTGGAACCGGCAGTGACCAGAGCAGTCCCACCAGGCCGAATACGCATACGACGAGGGCAACGCTGTGGACCCCCGGACGTTGCAGGCTGTCACGTCTCGACCCGTACTCTGTGAGCCAGCGATCCGTCTCGCCCATTGCATCGCCTCCCGGGGATTGCGGGGAATTCTACAGGCAGGCACGGCCGGAATGTGCGCTGCGTCGCATTTCTGCGACGGAGTGCGGGTCTGGCTGGCGAATAAACGCCGGTTAAGCGCAGGTTCAGGGAATGAACGGGTACAATATCGTTGAATTCACAGCGATTGGTCGAATATCTGGCCGCAACTGCGGATCAGGATCTCGTTCCAACTTGCAATGTTTGGGCACAGAAAGAGGACACAAAATGATTAGCAGAAACATGGTGCTTGTGATGTTGGTTGCCGCGGGTACGCTCGCGGGTTGCGAGACACTGGATCCTTACACTCAGGAACCGAAGACCAGCAATGCCGCGAAAGGCGCCATGATCGGTGCGGCTGCCGGCGCGGTCGTCGGCCTGATATCCGGAGACGACGCGGTCGAACGCAGGCAGCATGCGATGATTGGTGCCGGCGTCGGCGCACTCGCCGGTGGTGCCATCGGCCACTACCAGGACAAGCAGGAAGCCGAACTGCGTGCGGAGCTGCAGGGTACCGGCGTGAGTGTCACCCGGATCGGTGACAACATCACCCTCAACATGCCGGGCAACGTAACGTTCGCGACCAACAGCTCGGATCTCAGCCCGGCGTTCTTCGACGTGCTTACGTCCGTTTCGAAGGTCCTGAAAGAATATGACCAGACCGTAGTCGAAGTCGCCGGTCATACGGACAGCACCGGCACCGACGAGTACAACCAGGCGCTCTCGGAGCGGCGGGCCAGTTCCGTTGCCCAGTTCTTGCAAACCCAGGGCGTCATCAGTCAGCGGCTGATCACTGTCGGTGTCGGTGAGACCCGGCCGGTTGCTGACAACGGAACTGCGGATGGCAGGCAGGCCAACCGCCGCGTTGAGATCACGATGGTTCCGCTGACTTCCTGAGCCAGCACCGTAAATCGAGGGAATGCGGCTGCAAAGCCGCATTCCCTGTTGCCTCGATCACGATCAATCCGCGACAATCTGCCGGGCAGGTTTCCGTCGCAAAGACGATCTTTCTCTTCCGTTGACGTCTCCTGCAGCCCAGCCAAGAACAACAAACGGGCGATCGAATTGAATCCAGTTTATGACAGGCGTCACACGGGCACCTGGATCGAAGGGTCCGGAATCGTACGGCGCATGGTGCCGGACGACAATGACGGTTCACGGCATCAGCGCTTCGTTCTCGATACCCGTAACGGCCAGACCTTGCTCATCGCACACAACATCGATCTGGCCGAGCGTATTCCGGTCGGGGTTGGTGACAGGATCCGCTTTCGCGGCATGTACGAATGGAATGAGTTCGGCGGGCTCGTGCACTGGACCCACCATGACCCG
>DATICC010000025.1:0-3891 GCA_035457045.1 Woeseiaceae bacterium
GGCGTTAATCGTCCAGTCCGACAAGGCCTCGTCCCCGCCCCTGGCGGGCATCTCGAGATAACCTGCGTTTGCATGTTCCATCAGGACTGCCTGCCAGAGGTGTGACCTTCCCTCCCAGTCCTCCGGATTGCCCGTGACCGGCGCTCCCTCCTTGCCCGTCTCATGGCAACCCGCGCAAACCCTGTTGTACGCATCCCGCCCGGACATCTCCGTTGCGCTCGCTGCCGGCGCTCGTGATTGTCCTGCACCTTCAGCATCCCCGGCCGGCGATTCGCGGCCTTGCTCCGCGCCACAGGCCGCCAGAATGAGTGACCAGGCAAGGACAAAGGCAGTAGGATTCGGCATCGAAGGCATCTCTTGATAATGAGCGTCCGCGGACTTTCATACAAGCCGCGGCCAGGGACCGGATACCCCGCTGTCAGCGGTACGCCCTGCCCTGCAAGAGCCCAAGGAGAAACGCAAGTGGCGAGAGTGACAGGAATTGGCGGTGTGTTTTTCCGGGCGCGCGAGGACTCCAGGGCGCTGGCTGCCTGGTATGAAAAGCACCTGGGTATGAATCCCGAAAGTTTTGGCGGCGTGATCCTCAACTGGCAGGACGACACGGCGGACGACAAAGGACTTACGGTCTGGCACGTTGCCGAAAAAGACAGTGAGTGGTTCAGTCCCAGCAAGTCGCCATTCATGATCAACTACAGGATCGACGACATGGCCGGGATGATCGAGCAGTTGAAGCGCGGCGGGGTGGATATCCTGCAGGGCCCGGAATCGCACGAGAACGGCAAATTCGCCTGGATCATGGATCCCGAGGGCAATAAGGTCGAACTCTGGGAGCCGAGACTCTGGAGGGACGACAAAGGTGCTTGAGATCACCCGCGAGGATTCCGCGACCAAGGGCAGGTACGTGGCACGCGTGCCAGGTCACGAGGAGACGGGCGAACTGACCTTTTCCAAACTCGGGAGCAAAACCGTTATCGCCGACCACACAGGGGTTCCGGACTCATTGCGCGGCCAGGGCATTGCGAAAGCCCTGGTCGACCGCCTGGTGGCCGATGCCCGCGCCGAAGGATTCAAGATCGTGCCCCTCTGCCCCTACATCCGCGCCCAGCTGCCCCGCCACCCGGAGTGGGCCGACGTGATGCAATCAAGCTGATTCGCAAGAACCTGAAGGAACCAGATCACAATGAACAGTACTGTTTCACAACTTGGTATCGGACACGTCCGGGCCGCCACAATTCGTCTCTCGATGCTTGCGTTACTCCTGGCATGTTCCGCTGCCGCGCAGGCTATCGACTGGCCCCAGGAGATCACGGCCGACGAGGGAACGATCGTCGTGTATCAGCCGCAACCGGAACGCCTGGTCGGCAACGTGCTCAGCGCTCGTGCCGCGATGGCCATAGAACTCAAAGACAACAGTGAGCCCATTTTCGGTGTTTTCTGGTTCGATTCGACAATCGATACGGACAAGGAAGGTGGCACGGTAACCATTCGCGATATCAGGCTGACGAATGTCCGGTGGCCGGATTCGACGGATGCCAACGAGCAGCGTTTTACCGCGATAGTGGAGGCGGCGGTTCCGGCGACCGGTTTTGAAGTCTCGCTGGAAACGTTGTCGGCCAGCCTGGAATCGGCAGAGTTGGAGAAGAAAAGCCTCGAGGAACTCAAGAACGACCCACCGGAAATCGTATTTCGGGAAGAACTTGCCGTGTTGTTGCCCTACGATGGCGAGCCCCGCTACGCGGATGTCGAGAACAGCGATTATGAGCGTGTCCTGAACACGCCTATGGCGGTGGTGCGCAAGAAACGCAGCAACGATCACTATCTTTACGGCGGCAAGTTCTGGTACCAGGCGAAGGACCCGATGGGTCCGTGGACCGCGACCGATGCACCGCCGGCCGATCTGGCGAAAATGCTGCAGGAGGTCAAGGCCGAAGAGGGGCAACCCGACTCCCCGCCGGCCATCGTTACCGCAAACAAACCCACCGAACTCATCGTCACGCAGGGGACGCCCTCGTGGAAACTCGTCGCGGGCGAGCAACTGCTTTATGTGCAGAACACCGAATCGCCCTGGTTGCGGGAGATCGCGACCGGCAACATGTACCTGCTGTTGTCTGGCCGCTGGTATCGCGCGAAATCGACATACGGTCCGTGGGTCTTCGTGCGCGCCGACGAACTGCCGGCGAGCTTCAAGGACATTCCGCCGGCGTCCGATATCGGCGGCCTTCGCGTGTCCATTGCAGGGACCGAGGAAGCCGAGGATGCGTTGCTCGACGCGCAGATTCCGCAAACGGCGGCAATCAAGCGCAGCGAGGCAAAACTCACCGTTGAATACGACGGTGAGCCGAAGTTCGAGATGATCTCCGGTACCGACGTGTCTTATGCCGTGAACACGGGTGCGCAGGTATTGCAGATAGGCACACTTTATTATGCGGTGGACAACGGCGTCTGGTTCAGTTCGGCTTCGGCGACCGGACCCTGGGCGGTCGCGGACTCCATCCCGGAGGACGAGATCCAGAAAATTCCGCCGAGTTCGCCGGTCTACAACACCACCCACGTGCATATCTATGAATCGACGCCGGAGGTCGTGTACGTGGGATACACGCCGGGATACATGTGGTCGTTCCCGTATTACGGAGTGCCCGTGTACGGCACCGGCTGGTATTACCCGCCGTATTACGGGCATTACTATTATCCGCGCCCGCCGACCTGGGGATTCAACGTCGGCTACAACCCCTGGACCGGCTGGAGTTTCGGGCTGAGCTGGACCAACGGTTTCTTCACCGTGGGCATAGGCTGGGGCGGTGGCTACGGCGGCATGTATCCGCCGTATGGCTGTTGCGGCGGCTTTTATGGCGGCGGCTACCGGGGCCCCGTATTCATCAACACCGGCGATATCAATATCGGCAACAACGTGAATGTCGGCAACCGGGACAGGGTAAGCCACAACATGGACCAGGCCGGCACCCGGGACCTCGATAAGTCGCGCAACAACCTGTACGACCGCAGCGAGAACAGGGCGCGAAATGCAGACACCGCAACGGCGCAGCGCCAGTTCAAGGAGGCACGTCCCGCTGCGGAGCGGCCCAACGATGTTTTCGCCGATCGTGACGGCAATGTCGCCCGGCGCACCGGTGACGAATGGCAGACGCGCCAGAACGGACAATGGCAGCAGGACAGCATGAGCAGGGACCAGCTCAGTCCGGGTGCCGCAGACCGCATGCAGGCTCCAACCTCCGGCAACTACGACCGGTCCGGCCTGAACCGCGACAGTGCGGCGCGGCAACGGGGTACGACGCGCCAGGCGGCACGCCCGCAGACCATGCGCCGGCCCGCGGGCAGGCGCCGGTAGGAGTTCGGGCGCAGTGACCGAATTCGCGGGCGAACTCGCTGAACTCATAAGACGCATTCCGAAAGCCGAGCTGCATCTGCACATCGAGGGCACGCTGGAACCGGAGCTGATGATGGCCCTCGCCCGGCGGAATCACATCACGCTGCCCTATGCCGACATCGACGAGATCCGCAGCGCTTACGAGTTTTCCAATCTCCAGTCGTTCCTCGACATCTATTACGCGGGCGCCCGGGTATTGCAGACCGAGCGCGACTTTTACGACCTGACCTACGCGTATCTCGAACGCGCGGCGCAGGACAACGTGTGTCACGTGGAGATCTTTTTCGATCCGCAAACGCACACGGAACGCAACGTAAGCTTCCGCACAGTGATTGACGGAATCTGCAGCGCTTTGCGAAAAGGGCAGGACGACCTAGGCATCTCCTCGCGCCTGATCATGTGCTTTCTGCGGCACCTGAGCGCCGCCGATGCATTGGCGACGCTGGAGGAGGCCTTGCCGTTCAAGGATCGCATTGCGGCAGTCGGGCTGGATTCATCGGAAGTAG